>NZ_CZVS01000037.1:0-21610 GCF_001535985.1 Candidatus Kryptonium thompsonii
CTATATTTATCGCTGGCTTTGTATTTGGACAGCAAGATACAACTGAACAGGTTATAGATTTTGAAACCATTAAAACGATGAACGGTAAGCAGATTTACGAAGTGTTTTGTGCCAAATGCCATGGCATAGATGGAAAAGGAAATATACCAGAGGAAATAAAACAAAACTGGGATGTGCCTCCACCTGATTTCACTGATGGATATTTTAACACAAGGGAAGCAAGAAAGGATTGGTATGCGGTAATAAAATACGGCGGAGCGTCAAGAGGTTTATCACGAACAATGCCTGCCTTTGGCGATGTCTTCACAGATCAACAAATTTATGAAACAATAGAACATATAAAATCTTTCGTTGATCAGAAAAAGTATCCACAAGGAGAGTTAAACTTCATACGTGCACATTATGTGACAAAGGCATACGTTGAACAAGAATTCATTTTAATCCCAACTTTTACTTACAAATTCGAAAACGGCCATAATATAAACGACACAAAAGTTGTGCTATACTACGCAAATAGATTCGGAACAAGATTTCAATATGAAGTTAAGTTACCGATACAAAACTTGAGATCATGTGTTCAAAACACAACAGGCATTGGTGATCTTGAACTCGGTTTAAAATATGCTTTTTACGATAACTATAAAAATCTGTCAATTTTAACGGCTGGTTTTGAATTTTCATTACCGACTGGAAGCGAAGCGAAAGGCTTCGGCAAAGGAACAGTTGTTCTCGTACCATATCTTGCTGTTGCAAAAGGAATAGGTGAAAAAATTGAAATGCAAGGGAGCTTAAAAATCGAAGCGCCCGTTAATAAATCCAAGGGAAATCCTGAATTAATTTACAGTCTTTCAACAACGCTTATTATTCCAGAAGGAAAAAGAGGAATTTTCCCAGGGGTTGAGCTTGTAGGAACAAAAACCCTCAATGCAGAAGAACATACAATTTCAATTGTTCCAAAAATCTACATCGCACTCACAAAACGAGGGCATCTTGCACTATCTATTGGGCGAGAAATACCAATTTATGGGGGTAAACCTTTTGTTGGCTTTATACTATGGGATTATGTTGATGGTGGAATTTTTAGTGGATGGTAATGAGCTGACTTGTTAATCTGAAAAACCAGATTGAGGGTAGGGGTTTAACCAAACGATTTGAAAATTAGGGATGTTATTTTTAAATTTGCTTTAAATTTCCCCTGTTTAAAAATAAAAGAGAGGTGTTATTAACAATGAATATGACAATTTTTGTCCCAATTGTTGGGGCTTTAGGTGTGCTTTACGCTCTTTATCTTTTTTACTACATTAAAAAGCAGCCTGCCGGCAACCAAACGATGCAAGATATCGCTGAGCTAATTCAAAAAGGCGCTTCAGCTTTCCTCAAAAGGGAATACTCAACGCTTGTGATTTTCATTGTGACGATGTTTGTAATCATATGGGCTGTAATAGGAGTTCAAACAGCATTTGCTTTTGCAAGTGGTGCAATTTGCTCAATGCTTGCTGGCTTTATCGGGATGACAGCTGCAACAAGAGCAAATGTTAGAACTGCTCAAGCAGCAACTCAAGGGCAAAATAAAGCCCTTGTTATTTCATTTACCGGCGGGTCCGTAATGGGTTTAACAGTTGCAAGTATCGGATTACTTGGACTTGGTCTTTTCTATCTTCTTTATAAAGACCCGACAATAATCAGCGGTTTTGGTATGGGAGCAAGTTCAATAGCACTTTTTGCAAGGGTTGGTGGCGGAATATATACAAAAAGCGCTGATGTTGGAGCAGATCTCGTTGGGAAAGTTGAAGTCGGAATACCTGAAGACGATCCAAGAAATCCAGCAGTAATTGCTGACAATGTCGGGGATAATGTTGGAGATGTTGCAGGGATGGGAGCTGATCTTTTTGAATCCTATGTTGGTTCAGTGATAGCAACAATAGCAGTTGGATCAACACTTAATGTGCCTAATAAAGAAAATTGGATGCTTCTCCCACTTATAGTCATAATGTTCGGGACAATTGCATCTTTTCTGGCTTCGCTTTCAATTAGAATTTTCCAAAACATAGACCCTCAAAAAGCCCTTAGATATTCAACATTTGTTGCAGAGGGTTTACTTATAATCTTTGCATATTTCATCGTAAATAATTTAGTCGGAGACTTAAGACCATTTTGGGCAATTGTTTCTGGCGTCTTCGCTGGGATCGCAATTGGGCTTTTAAGCGAATATTACACTTCGGGCTCTCCGATAAAATCAATCGCCCAATCAGCTACGACCGGTGCAGCAACAAATATAATCACGGGAATAGCTGTTGGCTTCAAGAGCACAACTTATCCTGTTCTTGCGATAGCGATAGCAGTTTTCATATCATATATAGCCAATGGAATTTATGGCGTAGCAATTTCAGCTGTTGGAATGCTTGCAACGATTGGGATAACGATGTCAGTTGATGCCTACGGTCCTATCGCTGACAACGCTGGAGGAATAGCTGAAATGTCCCACCTTGGCCCAGAGGTAAGAAAGATAACGGATAAACTTGATGCCCTTGGAAACACCACTGCTGCCATCGGTAAAGGTTTTGCAATTGGTTCAGCTGCTTTGACTGCGCTTGCGCTCTTCACCGCTTACTCACAAACTGTTGGGCTTAAAAGCATTGATTTAATAAAGGCTCAAACTGTAATTGGTCTTTTAATCGGTGCTGGAATGCCATTTCTTTTCGCTGCACTCACAATGGAAGCAGTTGGAAAGGCTGCTTTCAAAATAGTTGAGGAAGTCAGAAGACAATTCCGTGAAATTCCTGGGCTTTTGGAGGGAAAGGCGAAACCCGATACAGCAAAATGTGTTGACATTGCAACTGCAGGCGCTCTAAAAGAAATGATTTTACCGGGTGTACTTGCAATAATAGTTCCGGTTCTGACAGGAATCATTCTCGGTCCCGAAGCACTTGGAGGATTACTTGCGGGAGCGATTGCATCTGGTGTTATGGTTGCACTATTTATGGCAAATGGTGGAGGTGCATGGGACAACGCAAAGAAATATATAGAAGCTGGAAACTTTGGCGGTAAAGGCTCAGATGCACATAAAGCAGCTGTCGTTGGTGATACAGTTGGAGATCCGTTCAAAGATACAAGTGGTCCATCGATGAACATACTCATAAAACTAATGTCCATAGTCTCGCTCGTATTTGGAGTCTACCTAAAAACTCTGCACACTAACTTTTTCGCATCTCTATTCTAAAATAAAGCTCAAAAGGGGCACTCAAAAGTGCCCCTTTTGAAAAATTTTCACATCAAAAATGGAAAAGTTAAAAATCAAAATAACTCGACTTCGCCAAAACTACGATTTACCATTACCACAATACACTACCGAGGGCTCAGCTGGGATGGACATTTACGCTGATATAGAAAACGAAATGATAATCAAACCCGGCGAAATTGTAATGATACCAACTGGAATTGCAATTGAACTTCCCCCTGGTTATGAAGCCCAAATAAGACCAAGAAGTGGACTTGCAATAAATCATGGGATAACACTTCTCAACACACCTGGAACAATCGATTCCGATTATCGCGGGGAAATTAAAGTCATTCTTATAAACCTTGGCAAAAAAGAGTTTAAAGTTAAGCGTGGGGATAGAATTGCACAAATGGTTGTATCGAAATATGCGAAGGTCGAGTGGGAGGAAACGAATGAACTTAACGCAACAAAAAGAGGTGCTGGGGGCTTTGGGCACACCGGAATATGAACATACCAATTTTAACATATCACAAGGTCGATACGAAATTTGAAATCGGGATAACAAGGGTCACACCGAAACAATTCGAAAAACACATCCAATTTCTCCACAACGAAGGATATAAATCCCTAACCGTTTCAGAAGCGCGAAATTTAAAAACAACAAACGAAAAATTTATCTGTATAACCTTTGATGACGGTTATAAAAATGTAATCGACTTCGCCTTCCCAATTCTGAAAAAATATAATTTTATAGCAACTGCTTTTGTAATTTCAAACTTCGTCGGAAAACTTAACACATGGGATTTTGGCTTCGGGATAAGGTTTAAACACTTGGATTGGGATGAACTTAACATTCTTTTAGATAACGGTTGGGAAATTGGATCACACTCATCAAACCATGTATGTCTTACCTTACTTGACGATGAAGGAATCAAGTATGAACTTGGAAACTCAAAATATGAGATAGAGAAAAAACTTGGCACAAAGGTAAAATCATTTGCCCCGCCTTTCAGCAGATATGACGAAAGAATTGTAAAATTTGCACTTGATTTAGGATATGAAGGAGTTTACGCTTTATCAAATGGAACGAAATTGGATGGGGTATACCATAGATTTGCGGTTTACTCAATTGATACTATTTCATCTTTGCGAAGAAAGATCAATGCTTCAAATTTTGAAAAATTCAAGTTGAATTTGATAAATTTATTTTCCGAATTTACCATTCGGATAAATTTTGCCAAAAACAAAATTAAAAAATAAAATGGAAGCACCTTCTAAAGGAACACTCTATCTCGTTGCAACCCCAATTGGAAATCCGGATGATATAACCCTTCGCGCATTAAAGGTCCTAAAAGAGGTTGATATCATTCTATGCGAAGAACTCAAAGAGGGCAAAAGAATTTTATCAAATTATCAAATAGAGCCAAAGGAACTTGACACACTTAACGAACATAATGAAAATTCAAAGATTGAAAAAATCATAAGTGATTTAAATTCAGGCAAAAACATAGCTTTGATCTCGGACGCTGGGACACCAGTTTTTTCAGATCCCGGTTCCCTACTTGTGAAAAGAGCGATAAAAGAAGGGATTAAAATCGTTCCCATCCCGGGAGCTTCTGCACTTCTACTTGCATTGATAGTTTCAGGATTTAACATCGAAAAATTTGTTTACTACGGATGGCTGTCTCAAAAAAGAGCAAAAAGAAGGGAGGAATTAAGAAGATTAAGGGGTGAGCAAAGAACAGTTGTAATATTTGAAACGCCATATAGAGTCATCCCAGTGCTTGAGGATATCGGAATGGTTCTTGGGGTTGATAGAAAAATTTGCGTCGCATACAACCTAACGATGCCAGACGAGGAGATAATAAGGGGAAATGTGATTGAAGTTATAAACTATCTATCTGAGAACAAGAAAAAAGGTGAATGTGTGATTGTGATAGCAGGAGCTGAAGAAAGTAAAAAACTGGAATTTTAAAACAAAAAAGATCTCAAAATGGACTACCTTAGCGTCGCAATAGAGGCTGCGAAAGAGGCAGGAAAATTTCTAAAGATGAACCTCGGCAAGGTTAAAAACATAGAAAGAAAAAGAGAAGAGATAAATCTTGTCACTGAAATTGATAAAGGCTCCGAAAAGAAAATAATTGAATTTATCAAAAGCAAATTCCCAAACCATAGCATACTTGCTGAAGAAAGCGGTGAAACATCAAAGACTTCCGAATATAAATGGATAATTGACCCGCTCGATGGAACGACAAACTATACCCATTCCTTTCCTGTCTTCTGCGTCTCAATAGCACTTGAATATAAAGGCGAGGTAATAATTGGAGTTGTCTACGATCCAAATCTTGATGAATTATTTTATGCTGAAAAAGGCAAAGGTGCATTTCTCAACGGCAAAAAAATCTCCGTATCAAAAACAGATAAACTCATCAAAAGCATGCTTGCGACAGGATTCCCTTACAATGTAAAAGAAAATCCCGACAATTGCGTTGAACACTTCGTTAACTTCCTTATGGAAGCACAAGCTATAAGAAGACTTGGCTCGGCTGCACTTGACCTTGTATATGTCGCCTGCGGACGACTTGATGGATTTTGGGAAGTTGACTTAAATCCGTGGGATGTGGCAGCTGGAAAGATAATAATCGAAGAAGCTGGTGGAATGATCACAGATTTTTATGGAAACAAATTCAGCATTTATACAAAAGGTGTCGTCGCAAGCAATGGCTTAATTCATCAGCAAATGCTGGAAATAATAAAAAAGGGACTTAACAAAAACGAAAGAAGATAAACGCATAGTTAGATTTGGAGTTTAAATGGAAAATGAGCTCCTTGAAAAATTCGACAAATTGATACATAAAGTTTTAAGCTTTAAAGCATCAAAAATTGCAACCTTACTTTAACGGCTATTTAATCAATTCTAGCGTTGTTTATCTTTTGATGAAACTGTAATTATCGTCTTTACATTTCCACGTGGATTCCAATCCCCAACAACCTCAAGAAACCTCGGCTTCAAAATTTTCTCAAGATCATCATAGATTTTATTTGTCGCTGCCTCGTGGGAGATGTATTCACTTCGGTATTTGTTAAGGTAAAGTTTTAAAGAGCGAAGCTCAACGATATATTTATCGGGGATATAAACTATCTTTATAGTTGCAAAATCAGGATACCCAGACCTTGGACAAAGACAAGTAAATTCAGGAAAGGTTATTTCAATCTTGTAATCCCTATCGGGATATGGATTTTCCCATGTTTCAAGCTGAGCATTGAGTATTGCCTCTTCACCATATTTAAGTTTTCTCTCCTCCATGGTCTCGCAACAATTTTATTTTTACTCCCGTAAATCTAATCAAAAGATTTTGCATTTTAAAAATTGAATATCGCCTTTACTTTGCTTAATTTTAAGCGAAACAAAAATAAAACAAGGAATTGAGAATGAAGTTAAAACTTTTAACCTTGTTAATTTTATGGACCACCCTCTCCACAGCTCAAAATCTTTACATACCAAGCTTTGAAAGATATCTTTTCACAGCTACATCGGATGGCTCCGAAGGCTTAAGGGTTAATCCAGCAAATATGGGTTTCAGACACAAGATAAACTTTGCGGTCTATCTATCATCTCTGAGAAAATTTTCCGTCAAAAACTATGAGACTGGTTTATTCCTGCAAACGATGAATCTTGGAATAGGAATGAAAAGCGTCAGGCTTGGAGATTCAACTTCACTTTTGATTTCATCTTCGACTGGCTTTGGTGGTGAAGGTTTTTCGTTTGGAGTTGGACTTGACTATTTTAAAATTGGTGGCGAAAAATTCAAAACATCAATAAATGCTGGCGTGATTTCGAGACCTTTCAATTTCATATCAATTTCTTTTGTGGCACATAATTTAACTGGACGATATTTTCAAAATACGCCCCTTGAAAAAAGATATACCGCTGGGATTGGAATTCGGCCGTTCGGAAACGACATCTTAACCCTATCATCAGATTTAATCCTTAAAGAAAAACAAAAACCAAAAAACTTCAAATTTGGAGCCGAACTTAAAATAGTTAATGGCTTAAACTTATACGCAATGCTTGACAACACCAAAACTTTTTCGGATAAGAAAACCTTCATCTTCGGATTCTCGATAAATCTTCAAAATGTTGGATTTAAAATTTTCACTGACTTTGAAAACTCAAACATAAAGGCGACAGCATCGACATTCTTCACACGAGAAGTTATGAACACATTCATCTACCCTGTCAAGAAAATTGCTGAGGTTGAAATTCGTGGTGTCATACCAGATTATAAAGAACAACCATCTATCTTCTCAAAGCCAAGAAAGAGCGTGCACGATTTAATAGATGAAATCGAAAAAGCATCAACGGATAAAGATATAAATGGTTTGCTTTTGAAAATTTATCCATTTACGGGCGAAATCAAACTTTATGAACTTGAAGGCTTAACTCAAGAACTTGCCGAAGCAGTTAAAAAAGTTAAAAAGGCAGGAAAACCTGTTGTCGCTTATCTTGGTGGCGAAATGGCTGGTGTAAATGAACTTTATCTTGCGAGTGTCGCCGATAAAATCGTCATCGCACCAGAGTGTATGATAGTCGGATATGGAGCTGTTATCGATGTGTCAAGATTAAAGAGCTTCTTTGAAAAATTCGGCATCGAATGGGATGCGATGACGGCAGGTGAATATAAATCGACCTTCCACTCATTTTACACTGACTCGGCAACTCCAAATCAGGCAAAACTAATTGAAGGTCTCGTCGATGAAATACACAAGCAAATGATAGAGCAAATCTCAAAATCAAGAAATATAAACTTCACGGATGAAACCATCGAAGAAATTTCAGGCGGTTTAATACCTCCAAGGGCTAAGGAACTTGGGATTGTTGATGAGATTGGTTTTTACAACGAAGCTAAAAAAATGATTAATAAACTCGCAAACAATCGAGACGACGAAAATATCAACTTGACAAAACTTGATAAAAGAAAATACTGGGATAAGACTTGGGGAATAATCCCGAAGATTGCCGTCATAGGTGTTCATGGTGCGATAGTTACTGGTGAAAGCCAACCCCCACTGCCTTTCCCACTATTAAATGAAAGATTAACAGGTTCAGAAACCGTAGTTAAACAGATCAATTCAGCGGTGAAAGATAAGAGCATAAAAGCAATAATTTTAAGAGTTAACAGTGGTGGCGGTTCAGCGCTCGCTTCAAATGAAATCTACTCTGCCCTAAAAGAAGCGAGAAAGAAAAAACCAGTGGTAGTATCGTTCGGCAATGTCGCTGCAAGTGGTGGCTATTATGTCGCTTGCAGTTCTGATAGAATTTTTGCAAACCCCGGAACTTTAACTGGAAGCATAGGGGTTGTCTACTCAAAGCCGGTGCTTGAGAAACTTTATGAAAACATGAAAATAAAAATTGAAACATACAAAAAAGGTGACCACGCTGATATGTTTTCTACAACAAGGCACTGGAATGAAATTGAAAGAAAAGGAATTGAAAACGCACTTCAATACACCTATCTTGGATTCAAACAAAAGGTTGCGGAAAACAGAAACATGACGCTTGATGATGTTGAAAAATTAGCGCAAGGTAAGGTCTACACTGGAACGCAGGCATTGGATTTAAAACTCGTTGATGAACTTGGGGGATTGAAAAGCGCCGTTGACTTCGCAAGGGAAAAAGCCAGAATAAAAGCAAAGTATGATGTTAAGTTTTATCCAGTGCCGTCACTTTTTGGAACTCAAGATGGATTTATAAAATCAATGCTGAGAAACTTGTTTCTAAATAAACTTTTTGAATAAAAATGGAAAAATTTATCGCAGTCATCGGCTCTGGAGACTGGGGCAAAAATCTTGTGAGAAACTTTTTTGAATTAGGTGTCCTGAAGATGGTGTGCGATATCAATGAGACAAATTACAATGAACTAAAAGGTAAATTTCCAGCTAAATACACCAACTCAATTGAAGAGGTCATAAACGACCCTGATATTAAAGCAGTTGCAATTGCAACACCATCTGAAACGCATTTCGAACTCGCCAAAATGTTTCTTCTCTCTGGAAGAGATGTGTTCGTTGAGAAACCACTCACCCTAAAACTCGAAGAAGCAATTGAGCTTGTGAAAATTTCGGATGAGAAAAATTTAATCTTAATGGTTGACCATGTCCTTCATTATCACCCCGCTGTCATAAAGTTGAAAAATTTAATTCACTCTGGTGAGATTGGCGAGATAAAATACATTTATTCCAATAGATTAAACTTTGGCAAATTTAGAAAAGAAGAAAATACGCTTTGGAGCTTTGCCCCACACGATATTTCACTTATACTTTCAATCGTCGGCGATATGCCAAATAAAATCTCATCATTTGGGAAAAATTATCTTTTTCCAAACACAGTTGACACAAACTCAAACTTTAAAATCCCGTATGATGTCACCTTAACATATCTCGAATTTAAAAACGATGTAAGAGCTCATATCTTCGTGAGTTGGCTTCACCCGTATAAAGAACAAAAACTGGTTATAATTGGAACCCAAAAAATGGCTGTCTTTAACGATACCGAACCAGAAAATAAACTTGTCCTATATCCACACAAAGTCGAATGGATTGGTGATCTGCCCATTGCTAAAAAGGCGGATGCTGAAGTAGTTGAAATTGAAAAAGAAGAACCATTGAAAAACGCATGCGCCCATTTTATTGAATGTGTCAATAAAAGAAAAAAACCTTTAACCGATGGATATGAAGCCTTACGAGTTTTAAAAATACTTGACCTTGCAAGCAAATCATTACAAAATAATGGGATAACTTTAAAAATGAATGAAAAGTTCTACGCACATGAAACAGCAATAATCGATGAACCATGTGAGATTGGTGAAGGAACAAAGATATGGCATTTCTCTCACATAATGAAAGGTGCAAAGATTGGGAAAAATTGCGTCATCGGGCAAAATTGTTTTGTCGGTTCAAGAGCAGTGCTTGGAAACGGCGTCAAACTTCAAAATAATGTCTCGGTTTATGACCTTGTCACGCTTGAAGATTATGTTTTTGTTGGACCTTCTGCAGTTTTCACAAACGATTTAAACCCAAGGGCAAAATATCCCAAGGGTGGAAAATGGATCCCGACATTGGTCAAAGAAGGTGCAACAATTGGGGCGAATGCGACAATTTTATGTGGCATAACAATTGGAAAATGGGCAATGGTTGGTGCTGGTGCTGTAGTTACAAAAGATGTGCCCGATTATGCAATTGTGACAGGCATTCCAGCGAAAATAAACGGATGGATATGTGAATGCGGTGAAAAATTAAATTTCAAAAAAGGAAAAGCAAAATGTGAAAAATGTAAAAGGGTTTACCAAAAGAAAGGGAATAAAGTAACCGAAATTAAGTCAAACTAACTAAGGAGCAAGTATGGAAATACTTGGAAAAGCAAAAGATCTAAAACTCAATATGAAAATAGTTAGAAAAATCCTTGTCGATTTCATCAGGAAAGAAACAACAAGGTTTGGGCTTAAAAAGGGTGTCATTGGGGTCTCTGGCGGTGTGGATTCCGCTGTCTCTGCTTATCTTTCCGCTGAAGCTTTGGGGCCTGAAAATGTCCTTGGCGTTATAATGCCATATAAAACAAGCTCACCAGATAGCATTGAGGATGCAAAACTTGTGATCTCAAATCTCGGAATTAAAAGTGAATTTGTTGACATAACACCGATGTGCGATCCCTACTTTGAAAAGTTTCCAGATATGGATAGAGTTAGACAAGGAAATGTGATGGCAAGGATGCGAATGATTGTTCTTTATGATCTCTCCGCAAGGGAAAAAGCCCTTGTAATTGGAACAAGTAATAAAACTGAGCTTTTGCTTGGATACGGAACTCTTTACGGTGATATGGCAAGCGCAATAAATCCACTTGGGGATCTTTATAAAACGCAGGTTTGGCAACTTGCTGAAGAACTTGGTGTGCCAAGAAAAATAATTGACAAAAAACCAACTGCTGACCTTTGGATTGGACAAACAGATGAGGATGAACTTGGCCTGTCATATAGAGTTGTCGACAAACTTTTATACTTCATGGTTGACGAACGAAAAACAGATGATGAATTAATCGAGCTCGGGTTTGACAAAAATATGATCGAAAGAGTAAAACTCATGGTTCAAAGGAATCAATTCAAGAGAAGACCACCGATAATTGCAAAAATTTCTTACAGAACAATAAACATCGACTTCAGATATGCTCGTGATTGGGGAAGCTAAAAGAAGAGTTTAAATCCTTTGGTGATGTCGCAGGCTATTTGAGCTAAATTTAAGCACGACCAATTTATAGATTAAAATTGCCGACGAAAGCAAAAGCAGAAATTGTAAAGTAAAAAACGAAAACAACTTAACACCAGCAAATGCCCCTCCAAATTGCGTGATCAAAATGCCCCCAAAATTATCAAGCAAAGCTGAGATAAACATCAAAATAGTTAACGCAATGTTAAATTTATCGTTGACGATATAAACAAAATGTACAAGCGTTATCAGATAAAGAGCCATCGGCAGGAAATGAATATAAGCAATTTCAACGAGCCCAGAAATGGATTTCGGTTTTAAAAATTTTTCAGGATTGCCAAGATAGTAATCTGAAACATTGGAGATCGTAAAACCAATTTTGTTCGCAAATAATGTGAAATTCAAGCCAGCGAAAACAAGGTTAAAAATTGCAAAAATAAAAATCAAAATGGCAAGAAATCTTGAAGTTATACTATTTTTATTTTTCTGAGCCCGTGAACTTTTAAACCAAACAAGCAACAACGATAAAAAAATCACAGCTTGAAAGAGCAAAAATATAAAAAGCTTCAAAACTGCATATTCCCTTCCGAGAAAAATAATGATCAAATCAGATATAGCGTAAAGAAGCCCTGAAAACGCAAGGGCAAGCATTAACCCAAATTTTAATCTCGGGGAGATATCTGAATAAACAACCAAAGCAGAGATACACAGAAAAAGAAGTCCAACAACAAAAAGATTTACATGCGATTCTTCCAAAACTTGAGCGATTGAGACTTCGCTTGGGAAATCGGGCTCACCCCAAAAATAATATTGAATTTTCTCGACCGAATAACCAAACTTCATTCCAAAATGAACAAAAGCACCAATCCAAAATAGAAAGACAAAAACTGTAAAAAGAAAAATTGCAACATGTATCGGCTTAAAATTTTTTGTTTCACCAGTCCAGAAGAACCTCATTTCCCCTCCTCAAAAATTATTTTCCACAATGCGATGACTTTTCTCGCATTATCTGTTATCGCCCTTGCAGTTAAAGTTGCCCCTGTCATATTAGGTACATCTTTCCTTAACTTTAACAAATCCTTACCAAGCGTTTTACCTTTAAGATAATTCAGCCAATTTTCATCTGCCTTATACTCCGGTGGCTCCTTAAACGACAAAATCTGAATCAACTCAATCTCGCCTCGCTCATTTAAAACATATAACACAACCTCAGGATGAGTCCTGACAACATGAATATCAACATAAGCATATGCTTTAACTTTCGAATTAACCTTAACGATATAAAATGTGATAAGTTTTGTTTCAACTTTAACCCCGGATAACTCCTTAACTTTTTCAGCCTGCGAATCTGATATCACGATGTTTTTGATCTCAATTTTCGCATTAGGATAAATCTCACTTAAAACTTGTTCGGGTTTCTTACCTTGGATCAAGAGAAACAAAATTAGCAATAAAAGATTTATCATCTTACCTAAGCAAATTTTTTATAAAAATCCCCGGGCAAAAGCCCGGGAGAACCTCAATGGCGTTAAAATATAAAACCGAGTCCTATATTAAATTGATCAATTTTCCATTCATCCTTCCCACTTCCAACACCAGCTGGAAGGCTCGATGAAGTATTGCGAAGTTGATAATCTGCCTTTATCACTACCTGTGGATGCGGTTTAAAGTCAATCCCAAATGTAAACACACTTCTATTTTTCTTCGGATCCGGATCCCCAACGAAAACATTTCTATTCAAATCATATCTCTCATACCTTACAAACGGAGAAAACGAAACTATCGATTCTGGATATATAAGCGGGATTAAATTATACCCTGCTTCTACATACCATCCGTAAACTTTACTTGCTCTACCGGCTCTATTCGTATAAAAGCTATTACCATCCGCACTTCCATAAGCGAATAAACCCTTAACAAGTAAATTTTCAAACTGAAGTTGTCCATCAAATGTTAAAAGCCCGAATTTTGCCTCCGCGCTTCCTTTTGGACTTGCTCCGGCTGCGTCACTTCCACCACTGCTATAGAACGAAGCTCCAAGTGTTAAATTTTTAATGGGGGTGAAATCGAATCTTAAAATCCCCGCAAACTTGTCAAAATTAACTGTTGCTCCTCTCTGTCTTCCAGCACCAATCCAATCGCCTATCAAATCGGTTCTCAAGCCATTCATAATCCCTGCTTTATACGAAAGCCCAGAGAATAACTCACCATAAACCATCACACCAAGTTCCCTCCACACAGTTGGAATTACAAATCTTTCCACATCAGGTCTTAATGTCCCAAAATAGACGGGTGGTTCATGATATTCGTTCATTCTACTTATAGGAATGAGAAATAACCCAGTTCTTATGTTAAATCCCGATGATAAAAGAAAATCCACATATAAAAATTCAACATAAACTTCCGGCTTTCTATCCCCAACATTACTGATCCCAGCATGCTCAATTTCAAGTTCAGAATTTACCAGGATGTTATCCGTAAATTTATACCCGATATAAGGTATAAATCTTAACACATCCCCTCTGTCCGTTTTTGACTGATCAAGATAATTTTCATATGTTATCTCACCATATCCGGCAATTGATAACCCGCGTGGAGTATAGTAAATTTTTGAAGCTGCTGGACCAAGTCCAAAGTATGACTTCAGTTCGATCTCCGGCATCGCCACCTCAAGCCGAAGTCGTCTTACTTCTTCTTTCAACGCCTCGATCATCTGGATTATCTCTTCCTCTTGCTTTCCAATAGCTTGGAGCTTTGAAATTTCAGCTTCAAGCTGTTCAATCCTCTTTTCAAGTTGTTTTATTTTTTCTTCCTGCGACTGGGAGAATGTAAGGTTTGATAACAATATAAATAAAGCGATCGTTAGAATGAAGGCCTTAAAAATGATCTTGTTCATTTTTCATCATCTTTATTTGTTTTTGAAATATGCTGAACGCCATCCTTAAAAATCATTACATCAAAAAATTCTCTAAATTTATTGTTTACAAAAATTGAGCCATCGTCGTAAAGTATTAGAACACCAACATCGTTATTCTCACTTAAAAATTTATCTCTCAAATCCTTAGACATCGCAAAGAGAGCGGTCGCATAGGCATCTGCAAGTGTTGCATTTTTATGGGCAACTGTTACCTGAACAATTCTCCCATCTTTTGTTTCAATATGTTTTCTCAAATAATTTCCAGATGTTGATATGCTGACATCGCTCGAGTTGACCATTTGAACAAGTGTACCTCCATTTATAGGGTCTTTGATCGCAAGCGTCCTCTTATGCCCCCACACCTTCATATCTCCGCCAATTGAAATAAATCCAGAGCTCGTCCTTAAATAATCAAAGACTTTTTCAATTGCAAATCCCTTCCCCATCCCCCCCAAATCAATTGCCATCCCCTCTTTTAAAAGCATCACGCTATCACCAGAAATCACTACATCTCTGAAATTAATAAGCTTACGAGCACTGTCTTCGGATAATTTCTTGAACCTTTTAGCATTAATTGTTAAGGCTCCAACAGTGATATCGAAAACCCCATTTGTACTTTCTGAAATCTCAATGGCGTTTTTTATAGCCTCAATTGTGATATCCGAAACTTTTACAAATTTCTTCCCCGCATTTAGATTAATCTTTGAGACATCCGACGAATCGACATAATCCGAAAGCTTCATCTCAATCCCCCTGAGATATTTATACGCAGTGTAATTCAGGTTTTCATTTGGAAGCTCAATGTAAGCATATGTCCCCATAAGATAGTAGCTCGCTCCCTGAGCTAGGACGATCTCCACGACAAAGAACAACAGCATAAATTTAACAAGCTTATCCATAGTCCATTTAATTTATTTAGACTCAGTCTAAATATAATATAAAGAAATGAAAAAGTCAAGTTTTCGAAGCCCGTCAAAACCCACCTGAATCATAACCGAATAACCTAACGGTTGGATTACTGGTAAGGAAATCCCCCAAAGTATCATATACTAGGCACATTGCCCGTTCTTGTGGGAACAATTTTGCTGAAACAACAGAACAGTGAATATTGATGTAAAAAGCAACAAGCTTGTAAAACTTTAAAAAATTTCTAAAATCAAACTATGTAAGGGATAAATCTTTTTGTTTTATTTGCGTATTCAATGTAAGCCTGACCGTAAATTTCAACGAGCTCTTTCTCTTCCTGAATTGAAAGCCAAATATAAGAGCCAATAAGCACAGGCCATAGTAATAGAGTTATCACCGATGGCCAATGTATGATCCAGCCAAGCGTAAAGAGAAAAATTCCAGTATACTGCGGATGGCGTATAAATTTATAAATTCCATCTGTTACAAGCCCCTCTGCTTTGTGAATTTTCACCCAACCAGCTGAAATTAAAGATATCCCAATGATACTTACTAATGTTCCAATCTTTGCTGGCAAATGCCCGAATGTTTCAAAGTATTTTCTTGATATGATTGGGACATCAAAAACTGGTGAAATAAGGAAAATTAAAAGTGGCCAACCGAACATTTCCGTCATCAAAGCAACAACAAATGCTATGAAAGCGGTTTTTGATTTCCATAAATTTTTCGTTGGCTTTCTATAAGTTAGCAAACCAAGAAACGCAAGAACAATTGCAATGTTAATTATTATCAATCCCCCTATCCCAAGATTTTCTCTTATCCATTTAATTGATGCAGGGGGCCCGTCGTGGTGCGGAGTAAATTCAAAAATGTAAATCAACAAAAAGATTATTACCCCAGTAATTCCAATATAATTTAAAATTTTTCGCACCGCCATAGGCGCACCTCCGTTGGTTTTTGTTTAAAATAATTTACTTTGAATTTAAATCAAAAGTAAGATTCCTATTGGCTTTGCCGTTGTAAAGTTATTTTAGTAATAAAGTTGTTTGAAGTAAAAAAGCAGAAAAATTTCCGCTCAGATTTAAGGTGAATATGATGTAAAAAAACAAGAAAATATAAATCCACATCACTACATCAAGCACGACGCCAGCTTTCAACATATCTTTTAATGTCACATATCTTGACCCATAAACGATCGCATTTGGTGGCGTTGCCACGGGAAGCATAAATGCCATAGATGCAGCAATAGTTGCAGGCAAAACAAGAAAGGTGGGGTTAATGTCAAGTTCAGAACATATTGAAATTAATATTGGAACCATCATTGAAGTTACGGCGGTGTTGGATGTTATCTCCGTTAGAAGCTCCATAAAAATCACAATTATAAAAACAAGAAACACAGGTGACGGATGTCCGAAAAACTTTACAAACTCACTGGAAATTACATCCGCAAGTCCTGTTTTAAACAACGCATCAGACAAAGCTATTCCCCCACCGAATAAAAGCAAAGTTCCCCAATCGACATATTTTGAATCGCCCCAATCGAGAACAAATTTTCTTTTTGATAAGTCAACGGGCAAAGTGAACAAAATCATACTTCCAAAAACAGCTATTAAATACTCATCAAACCACTCCAGCCTTTCACCAACGAACGGTATAAATTTCCACAACGGATTTGTAACCCAAAGAAAAACCGTTAACGAGAATCCAAATAATGTCAACTTCTCTGGCTTTGATAACTTGCCAAGGTTACTCTTTTCATAAAGCAATGTCTCTTTTATTTCGTCTCCAAAGGAAACATCCGATTTAAAAACAATTTTTAAAACAAACCACAAAATCGGCAAGGCTAAAACTACGAACGGGACCCCAAACATCATCCATTCAAGAAAACTTATATGTGCAATTCCTTCTTTTGCAAGAATTGATACAGCGATACCATTGGGCGGGGTTCCAATTATAGTTCCAACGCCCCCGATTGAAGAAGCAAAAGCTATTCCAAGCATTATAGATTTCCCAAACTTTGAATTCAGGTCAACATTTAACTTATTCAATATGCCAAGCCCAATTGGAAGCATCATAGCTGTAGTTGCGGTATTCGAAACCCACATCGATATAAAAGCAGTTGCAACAATTAACCCAAATAAAATTTTGTTTGGACTTTTTGCGATATTTCCACGAGTTAAAATCCATAGAGCAATTCTCCTATCGAGTCCCCACTTTTGCATCGCACCCGCTATTAAAAATCCAGCAAGAAATAAAAAAATTATTGGATTCGCATAGTTTATAAAAACATTTTTACCGTTCAACTCAATAAATTTTCCGTCATGAAATCCATAGGCATGAAAAAGTGGCAAGATTACCCCAGGCAAAAGAGATGTTACAGGAATTGGCACCGCCTCGCTTATCCACCAGATCACCATCAACAACATAAGTGCAAAAGTGACTTTCATACTATATGAAAGTCTTAAAACCTCTGGTGTTAAACTATCGCTTCCAAGTTTTTGGCTTGCGTAATCAGTAAATGCTTTTGGAATGGGAATAAGCAAAATAGTTATAAAAACGATTAGCCCAAGAAAAAAACCTACATTCCCCCGTATTTTATCAAAATCCATTTGGCATTACCCAATTTTTTAGTAAATAAATTCCTGTATGTCATAGAGCGTCACTCGCACCCCTAATTTATTTAAACCTTTAAGCCCCTCTTTGATTTTTTGAATTTGTTTTGCCATTTCAAACTTATCAAGCGTTTCAGAACCAAGTTCATTCATAATTCTAACATATTCATCCGCTTCATCAAGAACAAGCGGAGAAAGATAAACAATATCGCCATTCCCAAGGGGCATCTTCAATATCGTTTCAACGGTATTCTTAACATGAGCTTCATAAAATTTCTTTCCCCCAGCCCCAGCCAAAATTATAACCCCAACATTTATTCCTGCACTTTTTATCGTTTGGACAACTTCAACACATCCATCTGGCGACCCAGGTTTGTTAAGATATTTAAACAAATTTGCATCGCCCGTTTCCAAACCTATGTAAATTCTTTTTAAAAGTAAATCTCTAAGCTCAACATATTCATCATAACTTTTTCTTTCCGCTCCGAATATATCAAGAAACGAATAAATTCCATCAAAAACATGGTCAAACCCATTTTTAGATTTACCGATGGGGAATTCATCATGGATAATTTTTATAAGTTCAACCAATCGTTTCTGTGGAATTATCAACGCATTTGCATCACCAAGAAAAATTGATTTTCTAAGTCCAATCGCCCTGCCGAAGAATTCTTTAACTTTCTTAACATGATTTAAAAATTCATCTGGCGATTTCACTCTAAATCTTCTATCCTGATAAAAACTACAAAATGTGCATTTGTTCCATGAACAACCTTCAGCTGGCTGAAGAACGAGCGAGAAATACTGGTCTGGTGGAAGGATGCTTATCGGTTTATAAACGGAGAAAAATTTAATCCCATCTTTTTCAAGTTGTTTATAATCCCACTTTAAAATTTCGTCAAGTCGTTCCAAAACTTCGTGCTCGTTCCCGCTTAATGCATCCCTTATCTTTAAAACTCGTTCAATTACATCTTCAATAACCTTACGCTTTTCTTCATCGCCGACAAAAATTTTAACCTTGCTTCCATCTTTATCAAAAAATTTTTTCATCAATCTATTATCAAGCCCACGCCTGTAGCTCACTCCGTCAAAAAATCCGCCCATAAATCTCCCCTCTGCGTCGAAGTAGTAAATAAATTTATGCTCTTCCGAAATAGTAGTCGAATACTTTTGCAAATTAAAATAAACATCTCCGATGCCATCTATAAAAATCTTAACGACATTTTCGCCTACCTTCTCCATTCAAACTTGAAAATTGAGTTTCAAATTAATACCTTTTAGCAAAATAAATTTAAAAACAAATTCAATTTTTACCAATGCTTTGCCCAACCAAAATTGAGAGAGTAAACGATAAACTCAAATTCACTTGGAACGATGGATATGAAAGCGTACTTTCATTGAAATTTCTGCGTGATAATTGTCCATGTGCCGTCTGTTCCGCTGAAAGAGATGAAAGCTCACTTATCAAACTACCTGTTTCGGGACAATATGAGATAAAAGAGATAAATTTGGTTGGAAACTACGGAATTCAGATAACATGGGGGGATGGTCATAATACGGGGATTTACGACTTTGAATACCTGCGAAACTTAAAAGAAGAATAAGGGCGGTGTTTGCCACCGCCCTGACGGTTCAAATTTCTCTTTCGACAAGTTTCTGCTTAAGCTTAGATATATGCCATGTAATGTTAATTTCTTTAGGACAGGCTTGAACACAGTGAAAGATGGTATGACAACGCCATATCCCGTTGGGCGTGTCAATTATATCAAGGCGTTCATCGGTTGCTTCATCTCTTGAATCAAAAATGAACCTATAAGCTTTCAAAAGCGCCGCTGGTCCAAGATAGTCTTCATTCGACCAAGTTGATGGACAGCTTGTTGTACAGCAAGCACAAAGGATACATTTGGATGCTTCCATGATAAGCTCAACATCTTCGGGGCTTTGAAGTCTTTCTCTCTCAGGTGGCGGGCTTTTGGTGATAAGATATGGTTTTACAGCTTCATACTTTTTCCAAAAGTCGGTAAAGTCAGTCACCAAGTCTTTTATAATTGGCATTCCAGGCAAAGGTTCAATTACTATGGGTTTTTTGTAAGTCTTATTTGCATCGGAATAACCAAGGTCTTGCAAAAGGATTGAACAGGCGAGCATATTCTTTCCATTTATTCTCATACCATCGGAACCACAAATTCCGTGAAGGCAGGAGCGTCGAAATGTTAAGGTCCCATCGATTTCATTTTTTATATAGTGAAGGACATCGATAACTCTGTCCTTTGGGTCCGCTTCAATTTCATAATCTTTGTAATAAGGTTCACTATCTGTTTCAGGGTTAAATCTGAAAATTCTTAAGGTTACCTTCATTTTTTTAAACCTCATTTGTTGTTTTAGTATTTTCTCTCCATAGGTTGAATTTTCGTTATGACGACAGGTTTATATTTTATGATTGGCTCTTTATCTTCATTCTTATAAATCAAGGTGTGCTTGAGCCAATTTTGGTCATCACGCTTTGGATAATCTTCGCGATAATGCGCACCTCTACTCTCAGTTCTATTCAAAGCACTATAAGCGATAGACTCGGCTGTGTCAAGAAGATTACCAAGTTCAATTGCTTCAATCAAGTCAGTGTTAAATTTTTTCCCTTTGTCATCGATTTTAATCTCTTGGTACCTTTCCTTTAATTCCTTGATCTTTTCGATGGCTTTTTTAATACCCTCACCTGTTCTGAATACGGATACATTATCCATCATTATTTCCTGCAGTTCTTTTCTAATCCTTGAAACACGCTCTTTCCCATTGCTATTTAAAATTCTCTCAACTGTTTTTCTGGTCCATTCGTCTGCATCCTTTGGAAGCGGTGGGAAATCATGTTCTTTTATATATTCAGCCATTTTCTTCCCTCCGCGACGCCCAAAGACAATTATATCAAGAAGCGAATTTGTCCCAAGTCGATTTGCTCCGTGAACTGATACACATGCGACTTCGCCAGCTGCGTAAAACCCTTCCACTTTTGTTCCCTTGTCATCTATTACAACTTCAGCATCAACATTTGTTGGAATTCCACCCATTGCGTAGTGAGTCGTCGGTTGAACTGGAATTGGTTCCTTCAACGGATCAACCCCAAGATAAATTCTCGCAAATCCTGTTATCTCAGGAAGCTTTTTATTTATGATTTCTGGTCCCAAGTGCGTCAAATCAAGTAACAAATAATATGTCCCATCTGGTCCTTGGATTCCCCGTCCTTCACGAATCTCTGTATACATTGCTCTCGAGATAACATCTCGGGGTGCGAGATCTTTAATCGTCGGGGCGTATTTCTCCATAAATCTTTCCCCAAGTTTATTCCTTAACACGCCTCCCTCACCTCTCGCTGCTTCAGAGACCAAGATCCCGAGCCTCCAGAGCCCAGTTGGATGAAATTGAACAAATTCCATATCTTCAAGCGGTATTCCCCTGCGATATGCAATAGCAAAGCCATCCCCTGTCCCAACTACAGCGTTTGATGTTATTCTGTAAACTCTACCATATCCACCAGTTGCAAACATAACCGTCTTCGCATGGAAAATGTGAATCTCACCAGTTGCAATCTCAATCGCAACAACACCACGAACGATATTATCCTGAACAATCAAATCCGTCACGAAAAACTCGGGGAAGAATTGAACACCTCGTTTAATACAATTTTCATAAAGAGTTTGGAGC
>NZ_CZVS01000038.1:0-18172 GCF_001535985.1 Candidatus Kryptonium thompsonii
CACTTTTCGTTGCATGAACTGTTGCCCCACCGAGTAGACCCAAAACTTGACTCAATAATTCCAGACAACCCGAATAAACCATACGATATGAAAGAAATAATTTTATCTGTTGTCGATAATGGTGAATTTCTTGAAGTTCACGAACACTTTGCACAGAACATAATTTGCGGGTTTGCAAGATTCGATGGCTATCCCGTTGGGATAGTGGCAAATCAACCTTCCGTTCTCGCTGGCGTTCTCGACATCGACGCATCTGTTAAAGCAGCTCGATTTGTGCGATTTTGCGACGCTTTCAATATCCCAATTATAACCTTCGTTGATGTGCCAGGATTCATGCCTGGAACGGATCAAGAATGGCGCGGGATAATAAAACATGGTGCTAAACTTCTCTACGCATATTGCGAAGCAACTGTGCCAAAGATTACAATAATTACAAGGAAAGCTTATGGTGGAGCTTATGATGTTATGGGATCAAAACATATAAGAAGCGATATAAACTATGCATGGCCAACAGCTGAAATTGCCGTAATGGGTCCAAAAGGAGCTGTTGAGATAATTTTTAAAAAAGAAATTGAAAAGGCAGAAAACCCCGAAGAACTTGAAGAAAAACTTGTTCAAGAATATCGTGATAAATTTGCACATCCATACATCGCTGCTGAAAGAGGTTACATCGACGATGTGATCGAACCCAGGAAAACAAGGCAGATGATAATTAAAGCTCTTAGAATGCTTGAAAACAAAGTTGACACAAATCCAAAGAAAAAGCACGGGAATATACCATTGTAAAACAAAGTTGTAACGGTATGTTTGATTTAATTCTAATCGCATCAGCGATTTACTATGGGATCGAAATAATTCTTTTTTTAATTGCGCTTACAAAAGACGAGAAGAAAAATCCCGTAGATGATAAAAACTTGCCAAATGTAAGTGTGGTTGTGGCAGCCAGAAACGAAGAGGAAAATATTGAAAGATGCGTCAAGTCAATCGTTGAAGTTGACTATCCAAAAGATAAATTGGAAATTATTGTTGCAAATGATGGCTCAACTGATAGGACGGCTGAGATAGTTCAAAACCTTCAAAAAGATAGCCCGAATCTTAAACTTTTGAACATTGAGACATCGATAAATAATCTCAAAGGAAAAGCAAACGCCCTCGCCCAAGCGATCGATAAAGCAAGTGGTGAATTCATCTTCATGACCGACGCCGACTGTATGGTCCCTAAAAACTGGATTAAGGGAATGCTAAAATACTTTGATGATAGAACAGGTGTTGCATCTGGAATTACTATAATTGAACATGGTAAAATCTTTTACGGGATGCAATCTCTCGATTGGGCATTTCTCCTTGGAGTTGCTGCTTCAGTTGGAAAACTCTTTAAACCAGTTGCATGTATCGGAAATAACATGGCTTTCAGAAAAAAAGCGTACGCTGAATTTGGAGGATACCAAAATTTAAAATTTAGCATCACCGAAGACTTTGCGCTCTTTAAAGCGATAGTACAAAACAAAAAATGGAATTATGCCTTTCCAGTTGATATCGAAACCCTTGTTATAAGCAAACCAGTAAAAACATGGAAAGAACTTTATCACCAAAAGAAAAGATGGGGAACAGGCGGACTTGATACAGGTCCATTGGGTATCGCTGTGATGGCAGGTGGATATATTTTTCATCTTCTCTTACTTCTTTCGCCTCTCTTTGTAAAAAACCTTTCCACACTTTTATTTGCTCTTCTTTTGAAATTCCTTGTTGATGGTTCCTTTCTCTTCAAAATTTTAAAGAGGTTCAAAAAAATTCACCTTCTCAAATATCTTCCCTTCTTCGAACTCTATTACATAGTTTATGTCGTTGCCCTACCATTTATGGTTTTCTTAGGTGGGAAAACAATCTGGAAAGAAAGACAATATAAGGGATTGAGACATCTTAAAGTGATCGATCCAAGTTAAAGTTTTAAGATAATTTCCCGATAATGTATTTGAAAGAGCAAACAAAATTTTAACCGTTTACAAATGTTCAAAAAGTGCCCAATGTGTAAAAGCGTGTGGGAGACGAGAGACGAGTTTTTAAACGATGAAAATCTTAAGCTCATAGGATATCAAAAATATATGGGTTTATACGGCGGGGGTTATCTGCTCTTTAAGCATAAAACAAAATCATGTGGAACAACAATTGCCATAAAGGCTGCGTCATTTTCAAATGGCACAGCATCAACGCAGAGATTGAAAAGGATTTACAAAAGAAATAACTGAATAAAAAGGCTAAAAATAAAAAGGGGTAGCCAACAATGGCTACCCCTGATCTATCTTTATCTATTAACTAAATTTGGTGCCCTTCTTCGGGCAAATGTCCAGATATAATCACGCAACGCTCTTATCTGTTCATTTGCATTCCCATCAAGCACATCAGGAACTGGAGTAGTCCCTTCGTAGAAAAATGTCGGCATATTTGTTCCAGGTTGAATTGATTGAGGATCACGCAACCAATCAATAACCCACTCAGGTTTTAATCTAGTAATTGAAGCAGATAAACCACTCCCAACGGTATGACATTTCAAACACTGTAATCTGTCAAACAAGACTTTTCCAGCTGAAACATATTTTTGCTCAAGTGGGACATCATAACTTCTAACCTTGAATTCTTGATTACTTAAGCCAAGAAAGTATTTTATCAGCGCTGTTATCTCATCATCTGTAAGTTGAAATGTCGGCATTCGCAGTTTAAACCATGGTCTTATCGTGCTTGGATTTTTCAAAAATTGATAAAGCCACGGCTCTTGAACCTTCGCACCTTCAATTGTAAGTAATGGTGGGCGTAACCCTGGATCTTCAATCATTGGGTGTATATATCCACCTTGCTCTTCAATTTGATGACAATTGATACAATTATACCAAAGGGTTAACCTTCTACCTTCGTTGATTTCTTTTCTCTTTTTATCAAATGTTTGAACATACTTCGGTCCAACTTCATTCTTTTTAAAACTTGCTATCAAAGTTACCAACGCCTTTATCTCTTTATCTGTAAAATTAAACTGCGGCATCTTCAACTGTATTCTTTCCGTTGAATAACCGCGGGGATCACGCAATTTTTCAGCAAGCCAAACAAGGCGATCTTTAGGCAAATGCTCTTTATATCCAAAATCAAGCTGTTCAATATTTTTCCGCGCAAAGTCGGAAATATCAACGCTTACCTTCGTCTCCCTTTCCGTTCCCCTTATATCGTGGCAACCATAACAACCATAACTTTTTATCAATCTTAAACCCTGCTCCGCTTTGCTTTCGGAGTAGTCTATTTTTATACTTGCATAATCCACTGTGTCCTTCAGGGTCATCAGATAAGCGACAATATCGCTTGCCTCTTGATCTGTTAATCTCAAGCTCGGCATTTTCGTATTCGGGAGATAATGCCTCGGATTTTTGAGCCAATCATAAAGCCATTGAGGATTTACTTTACTTCCAACTTTCGTTAATTCAGGCGCGATATCGTAATTTAAACCTCGCGTTTCCCTTACAACTTTGTTATCTCCAACTGCATGACACCCAAGACAACCAATGTTTTCGACAAGTTCCTTCCCACGAGCTGGGTTGCCACCACCTTGATATTTAAATTGATACTGCCAGTTCCTCATACTATCTTGCCCGATCTTAACAAGATAAGCAGTTATAGCCTCGGCTTCTTCAGGCGTTAACTTAAAATCTGGCATCCTACCATGAGGCAAATACTCACGTGGACTTAAAAGCCATCGATAAATCCATCCTGGGGTTGTTTTAACAAGAAGATTATTTAAACTTGGTGCAACTTTTGGAAAATCATTATATCCATCGATACCATGACATCCATAACAACCCGACTCAATCAAAATATGTTTTCCCATAGTAAGCGTTGGCGCCCACTTTAGATTAATCTCATTGAAATGACAATCGTTGCACCCAGCTTCGATATACTCTTTTTTCAAAATTGGCCATTCCCAATGCTTATCTTTATCCCCATGCGCATATCCTTCAGTAAGAGCTGGTCCTTGACCACGATGACATGGTGTGCAACCAAATGTTTCTGGGTTATGCTTTTGAAGAAGTTCGAGATTTGGATGTGTTCTAAACGGCTGAGGAGCATCTTCAAAGAGAGGATCATTCCACCCAAGATGACAAGTTTGACATCTATCAACTCGAGCTTTTAAGGTTCCAAAATTTGTCCGCTCAAATTCAGGTAATATCACCTGAATAATTTTTATCTGAGCTTCTTTTGTCTTTTGAATCCTATCTTTAATTTTGTTTATTTCTTCAAAAAGTTTATCAATCTCATGCTCAATATCGCTAACCTTTGTCCTGTAGCTTTTAACTATTGCCCATGCTTCATCTCTCTTCTTCGTTAATTCCTCTATCTTCGCGTTAAATTCATTCATCAACGCTTCCTCGCGCTGTATCTTTGTCCACCAATCTCGGACTTCTTTATCACCTTTATTTTCAAGTTTCGCTTTTTGATAAAAGTAATAGTATTCATCAGACCTGCTTTTCGCGAATTGAAATTCTCTCGTTAACTCAGCAAGTTCTTTTTCATACTGCTTGTATTCAGCAAGGGCTTTTTTATATTCTTCGGATTGAAGTTCCGACTTTGCCTTTGCAAGTGCCTCAGATAGCTCTTTATATCTTGCGCTATCAAAGTTTGCGACCGCAATCCTGTATAGTGAGTCAAGCTTCGCAAGTTTCAATTGATAAAATTTTTTCTGATATTCCTTCCAAGGCCTTCGAGTTGAAACTTCATCAATAACAGCCCATAATGTGGCAAGAAAAAGAACAAGTGCAAGCGATAGATAAATTTTGTCATACCTTCTTTGTTCAACTGGTATCTCTCTACGCTTTTTTAACCATTTAAAAAACATTTGGCTTCGTTTTTTGTTTTTAATTAAACATTAAACCATGGTGTCACCCACACGTACTTAACATTTAAAGTCCATCTCAAGATCATCTTTATAGGTAAAGCGATCATAGTCAAAAACAAGTAAGATGTGATCACATATCTTGTCAAGCCAAATTTTTCAGCAAAATCAGGCATTTTCTTTTTCAACCACAGCCAACCAATTGGCATTAAAATAGCGTAATACCCTATAACAACAACTCCACCTAAAATAGATGCAATTGGATTTAAAGTTCCATCTGGATTATAAGTTGGGATCCCAAAAAGTTCAGTTAGATCAACATTCGTGATTGCAACAACCTTATGCGGGTCCCATTCCTCCCAAGGCCAGAAGAAATTCCAACCAGGCCCTCTGAAAAATGTACCAACGAAAATTAAAAGAACCCAAAGCACAAGAAAGCCAAACGAAAAAATTGTAATTGCCCATTTCCTTTCCTTGAATGTATAATAACCATTACCCTTTGGGTTTATATCAATATATGGTATCGCCATCAAGCCGATTATAATAAGTCCAGGCAACAGAACTCCAGCAATCCACGGATCGAAGTAAACAAGCATTTCCTGAAGCCCAAGGAAATACCATGGAGCCTTTGACGGGTTCGGGGTTAAGGTAGGATTTGCAGGCTCTTCAAGTGGGGCATCAAAGGCAATTGACCAAGCCAAAACAAAAGCCATAACAGCAATTGCTGCAATAAATTCAATTCTAACCAGATATGGCCAAACTTGAACTTTGTCCGTTTCATCGGCTTCGTATGGTACGCCACGCTCGTCATTTCTTTTCGCTTTCTTCATAGCATAAATAAAGAAACCGTAAACTGTGAAAAGAAGTATTATTATAGGGAAATTATCTGGGTTCCCAAGAATTCTCAAAAGATTGTGCATACTTCCAAAACCTGAAATTTTATTTTAAATCTTTTTTGGAGAAGGACCTGAAATACCTCCATCTTTCCTCACGCGCCAAAAATGAACAGCAAGGAAAATTGCTGTGACAAGTGGAAGAAAGATGCAGTGAAGCACATAAAATCTCAACAAAGCTGGTGGACCAACCTGTGTTCCTCCAAGAAGCAAAAATCTTATATCATTATCAGGCCTCATCCCAAGCTCAGGACCGAAAGGTCCTTGATGCCCAAGAAATGGCGTCGCGCGTGCCATATTAGTTCCAACCGTCACAGCCCATATAGCAAGCTGATCCCAAGGTAAAAGATAACCCGTGAAACTTAAGAGAAATGTCAGAAGTAAAAGTATAACTCCAATAACCCAATTAAATTGTCTCGGTGGTTTATATGAACCTGTTAAAAATACCCTAAACATATGAAGCATGACTGTTATAACCATAAGGTGAGCTGACCAGCGATGCATATTTCTTATCAACGCACCGAATGGAACATCGTTCATTAAATACTTCATATCTTCGTAAGCATATTCAGCAGCTGGCCGATAATAAAACATTAAAATCACTCCTGTTATCGTAAGAATTATAAACAGAAGAAATGAAATCCCACCCATTCCCCATGTATAACCATAATTTACAGCGTGCCTTGAAACTCTCACTGGATGAAGATGCAGAAAAACATTATCAACAACCATTAAGGCTCTATTTCTCTGCGTATCTTCGTAGCCATGTCGAAAAATTGATTTGTAAATATCTGAACTTTTTATTTTCTTCTTTATTTGAGCAAGCATACTTCAAAGCTTAATTTGTTTTAAATTAACCTCTGTACGGCAAGAATGAGCCTGGCTTTCCCCATTCACCTTTTTCATACCTATATGTGATGCCTTTGTCAATTAAAATCTGTCCATCTTCCGCAAGCGTTATCTTTACTCTTTCAAGCGGTCTCGGCGCAGGTCCTTCGAAATTAATCCCAGATTTTCTAAATCCACTTCCATGGCACGGGCACTTGAATTTATTCTCGCTACTGAGCCACCTCGGTGTGCAACCAAGATGAGTGCAAACGGCGAGAAGAGCGTAAAATCCATCTTCCTCGCGAACTATCCACACGCGTTGTGAATCTTTAAATCTTTCACTCACCTCTCCAACAGTGTATTCATCGGGATACCCTGCCTTAAATGTGGTTGGTGGTTCATAGAGAACACGCGGAAACATATATCTAATCGCACCAATAATTGATGTAAAAATAAATCCTAAAAATCCAAGCCAACCAGTAAGCGTCAGAAAAGAACGACGATTAAACTTCCAGAGCCCTGTGTCGTTTTCGGGTGGTTTGTCTTGTCTTGGAATAACTTTCTTTTTTACATCCTTCTGCACAACATCCTGATTCGTTGTCTGATTTAAGCTTTCACTCATGTGAAAAGGCTTAAAATTTGTTTTTGTTTTAAATTAAGATAAAAAGTGTCCTTTTTAAAGACAAAAAAATTATATCTTATGCGGGAAAAAGATACAAATCTTATCCCCGATTGAATCAACAACTGCTTGCAAATTTACAGATTTAAGAGAGATTTTCACTTTTTCGTTCACTTCACCGAATAAATTTCTCACAAGACAATTCTTCTTAAATCGACAACCAATAGCAGTTGAAAGATAACAAATCTCATCCCTTGCAGGTTCAATAGCCACAATAACATCATAAAGCGTTATCTTGCTCAACGGGCGAGCAAGAACATAACCACCTTTTACCCCAATTGTGCTATCAACTATACCTGCACGGCGCAATGCTTGAAGGATTTTCATCATATAGCTAACCGATAATCCACACTCACGAGCCACCTCAGATGCTCGAACAAGTTTTTTGTCTCCCTTTATGCCCATGTAAATTAACGCATGTATCGCATAGCCAAGGGATTTAGATATATCTACCATCCCAGACATTATTCACTATCTTTTTGAACCATGTCTATTGTTTCCCAAGGGCAATACTTTGCACAAAGCTTACAACCTATGCAAATATCTTCATCAACTATAACAACACCATTTACATTTGAAAACGGATTTACCCCATTTGCAAGGCTTTCCTTTAAAATGTCAAGCGTTGCAGACTTAACACCATTAAATGAATCAATATATTCAGGTCCCCTAACTTTATAAATACAATCAACAGGGCAAAACTCAATGCAAACCTCACATCCAGTACAGCCTTCGGGATTGACAAAAGCAATAAGTTTAACCTTCTTTTTCCTTACAGGCTTTTCTATATTAACATGAGACATTTTCCAGCCAAGTTACTTTTAGAAATAAGTTCTATCCCTTACATCTGTAGCAACAAATCCAGAAACCAACCTTTGTTTCTTCTTCTCCTTTACCACTTCATTCACCTTCGCTTTCTCATATTGCTCAGCTGAATCAACAAGCACGATGACAGCATTGTTTTTAACCTCCGCAAATCCATCTGATACCGCGAAGTAAAGCACATTTCCGTTTTCATCGACAATTTTAACCTTTCCAACTTCAAGTGTACTTATCAAAGGTGCGTGATTATAAAGAACTTGAAAACTTCCCATCACTCCAGGGAGAGTGATACTTTTAACCTTGCCACGATAGACGACATTTTCGGGAGTTAAAATTTCAACTTGAATTAGTTTATCCATTAATCAAACTTCATTTTCTTTGCTTTATCGAACGCTTCATCAATGGTTCCAACCATATAGAATGCCATTTCAGGAAGCTCATCGCATTCACCTTCAATTATCGCCTTAAACCCAGCTATCGTATCTTGAAGCTTTACGTATCTTCCTTCAGTTCCTGTAAATGCCTCAGCCACGAAGAAAGGTTGAGAAAGGAAACGCTGAATCTTTCTAGCTCTTGAAACTATCAGTTTATCTTCCTCCGAAAGCTCATCTATCCCAAGAATATTAATTATGTCCTGCAAATCTTTATACGTCTGCAAAATCTCTTTAACCTTTTTTGCCACATAATAATGTTCATCACCAACGACCTTTGGATCGAGCAATCGAGAAGTTGAATCAAGCGGGTCAACAGCGGGATAAATTCCAAGTTCCGCTATCTGTCTTGAAAGAACCGTCGTCGCATCCAAATGACCGAATGTTGTCGCAGGCGCTGGGTCTGTCAAGTCATCTGCTGGAACATAAATCGCTTGAACAGAAGTGATTGAACCACGTTTCGTTGAGACGATTCTTTCCTGGAGTTCTCCCATCTCAGTTGCTAAAGTAGGCTGATATCCAACCGCTGAAGGCATCCGTCCAAGCAATGCAGAAACCTCTGAACCTGCTTGCGTGAATCTGAAAATGTTATCTATGAAAAGAAGAACATCTTTTCCTTCCTCATCCCTAAAATACTCAGCGATCGAAAGAGCACTTAATCCAACCCTCAATCTTGCACCAGGTGGCTCATTCATCTGTCCGAAGACAAGCACCGCATTCTGCAAAACGCCAGATTGCTTCATCTCAAGCCATAGCTCATTTCCTTCTCTCGTTCTTTCGCCAACGCCTCCGAAAACCGAATAACCTTTATGATAAACAGCGATATTATGGATCATCTCCATAATCAAAACTGTTTTTCCAACTCCCGCGCCACCAAAAAGTCCGACTTTTCCACCCTTCGGATACGGTTCAAGCAAATCGATGACCTTGATCCCCGTTTCAAGTATTTCTCTCTTCGTACTTAGCTCTGTAAACTCAGGTGGCTCACGATGTATTGGATAATATTTGTCAGTTTCAATAGGACCAAGCCCATCGATCGGCTCACCTACAAGGTTCAAAAGTCGACCAAGAACCTTTGGACCAACTGGAACTTTTATTGGTCCTCCCGTATCATACGCTTTCATTCCACGAACGAGTCCATCCGTTGAATCAAGAGCAACAGCTCGAACTCTGTTTTCCCCTAAATGTTGTTGAACCTCAGCCCAAAGGATTTCTTCCTTACCCTCAATGTTCACCCTTGGTATTTTAATTGCATTAAAAATGGAAGGCAAATAGCCATCTTCAAATTCAATATCGATAACAGGTCCGATAATTTGAACGATTTTTCCCTCGTGCATTAACTTTTGCTAAATTTGTTTTACTTTTCCCAAGCAGTGCAAGATTGACTTGGGCTTTGGCTTAAAATATACAAAAATTGAACCACTTTTCAAAACTGTCTATTTTTTCTCTTCGCTGAAACATAAATTGCCAATGCAAATCCAGCAAAAATTAAATATGGGACAACGAGTAAATAAACAATTCCATCGTTTATACCAGCAGCAAGCTGAGCTCCCTCTTCAGAGTTAGTGATATTTGCTTTACACATTGCGCATTGGGAATAAACAGAATTAACAGCCAAAAATAGAGTCAAAAACAACATTAATAATTTCCTCATCTCATAGCCAAAATTTATTTTTAACTGAAAAAATGATAAAGCATCAAGTAAATCAAGACCCCTGTCAATGAAACATACATCCATATTGGCAGTGTTATCCGTGCAACTTTCGGATGTTTATCAAACCTCCCAAGCAGTGCAAGAATCAATGTAATTACAGCCATCGGAAGAGCAAGCACGGCAAGGAAAGTGTGAGATGATAAAATCGAAAAATAAATCAACCGCCACATTCCTTGACCTTGAAACCGAGTAACGCCAGCGTTATAGTGGTAAACAAGATAACTGATCAAAAAAAGAGTTGAAGAAACAAAAGCGGAGAGCATAAATATCTTATGCCTCTTAACATGCTTTCTTCTGATGCTTAAAAATCCAAGCGAAAGAAACAATAAACTTAGCAGATTAAAGATCGCATTTATATTTGGCAAAATTTTTATCACTTTTCCCTCAAAACTAATTTTACATCTCTTATCAACTTGTCAACATCCTCGGGGTCCGTCCCACTATAGTAACCCCTTATCCTACCTTTACTATCGACAAGCACAAATCTATCGCTATGAATAAAATCATTAGGTCCACCATCGCCCTCTTCAACTGGTAGTTTAAAACCTTTTCTTGCAAGTTCATAAATTTTTTTCTTTTCACCTGTGATGAAAAACCATTTACCGTCAATAGCACCCCATCCTTTTGCATATTCAGAAAGAACCCACACCGAATCTCTTTCAGGGTCAACAGTAAACGAAACAAGTTTAACCCTTTGCTCATCTTTAAATGCCTCTTGAACCCTTGTCATTTGCTCCGTCATCCTTGGACAAATCCCGGCACAACTTGTAAAGAAAAAGTCAGCGACAAATACGCTACCCTTTAACTTTTCAAGATTAATTTCCTGCCCATGATGATCAATTAAACTAAATTCAGGAACTTCACCATAAGTTGGCAAAATGGCAGCGGATGAAACTTTCCAAATTTGAATCTTCAAAGCTATAAAAATTCCAATCCCAATACTTAAAATTGCAATAACAATTCTCTTACCAGGCATTTTTTAAAAGTTTATCTAATTTTTTAATAATAACCCAAACCAAGTCGCATCAAAAGAGCAACGCTTCCATCTGGAATTAAAGCAGCCGCAAGAGCTATAATTAAAATCAACGGCAAAACTATTGAGTAAATCAACCCAACTTGCTCAAACTTCAAATGCATAAAATAAGCCGCTATTAAAGTTGCCTTCATCAAAGCCATTATCGTAAAAAGTAAAGCCATGAGATAGTGCGAAATTGGGAGAAACGCAACAATGATTTCAACCACTGTAATCATAAGAAGTTGGAACCAAACACGCCAATAAACCTTTCTTGAGTGAACCGCTTCTGCCATGAGTTAACCTTAATTTTGTTTTTTAAAGCAAATAGAAAAACGCGAAAATGAAAACCCAGACAAGATCGACAAAGTGCCAGTAAAGTCCAGCAACCTCAACGCCTTCATAAGAATCTCGCTTATCATAAATTCCCTTTGCAACCCTTATCGCCATAATCGTTAAGATAATAACTCCACTTAAGACATGTGAACCATGAAATCCAGTTATCACAAAAAATGACGCAGAAAATAATGGAACTCCCCAAGGATTGCTTGTAAGGCGCGCACCCTCATGAATTAAATGTCCCCACTCATATGCTTGACACAACAAAAACAATAACCCTCCACCGATTGTAAGCAAGAGATATTTAATAACACCTTTTCTATCCATTCTTTTACCAGCGTCAACCGCAAGTGCCATGGTTAAACTGCTACAAATCAAAATAAATGTCATAATGCTGACAAAAAGCAAAGGCAATTTTGCACTTACGAATGGGAAAGCAGAAAAAATTTCAATTCTACTTGGCCATTCAGGTAAACTTGCCCTTAAAAAACCATATCCAGCAAGTAATCCAGCAAATGTAAATGCATCAGATAAAATGAAAATCCACATCGTAAATTTTTCTCTTGATACACCAAACGGCGATTTTCCACCGCCCCACGGGGATTTAAGAACTTTTTCTTGCTCAAACGCTACTTCTTGAACCATCTCAATTCCCAATTTTTGTTTTTTAAATTGTAACATTTATAAAGACGAAAAGATAAAGCCAAAGCACATCAAGAAAATGCCAATATGTTACACAAAGCTCAACCCCAAGCCTATTTTTTGAACTATAATACCCAAGCAACGCCTTTATCAAAACATAAATTAAGGCAATAATTCCACCCACAAGATGAACTGCATGCGCTAATGTCAAAAGATAGAAAAATGAACTTGATGGATTCGTGCTCACATAAATTCCCATTTCCCTTAACTGTCCCCAACCTACCAATTGCCCAATTAAGAAAGAAATCCCAAACAAAGTTGATAACAAAAATAGAAATTTAAAGCTTGCCGAATTATCCTTTTTCAATTGAAAATAACTTAACTGAATTGTCAAACTGCTTAAAATCAGAACTAAGGTATTGAACCAAAATATCCCAGGCAATTCGAATCTGAGCCAGTTTCCCACCGAATGCCTTACTATATAGGCACTTGTAAGGGCAGAGAAAAACATAATTATTGCACCTATAAACAACCATAATCCAAATTTAGCAGGATTGATTGGCAATGCATATGAATAATTGTGCCCGCCGGCACCTCCGCCACCTCCGTTGTTAAAAATTTTACCTGAATCTATATCCGAAATTTGAGATTTACCTTTTTTTTCAATTACCATGACTTTTCACCTTTTTAAATTTTTAAACCTTATCAATCAAAAGAAAAATAAAGAGAAGTGGAAGATAAATATCAGCCATTAACATTATTTTCTTTGCCGAGTGGATCGAACTGTCTTTTAGTAATGAAAGGGCTTGAATAAAAAATAAACCGCCACCAAAAATAGACGCCATGAGCGCATATTTACCCGCAAACCCAGCTATTGTTGGCATCAATCCCATCGGCAGAAGCATAAAGGTATAAATAACAAGATTGATTGCAGTTATTCTGCTATCTGAAGATGGCAAAACCTTAAATCCAGCTTTTTCATAATCAGCTTTACATATTAAAGCTATTGACCAAAAATGTGGAAACTGCCATATAAACTGAATCCCAAATAAAATAATTGCTCCAAGTTCAATTTGACCTCTTACCGCAGTCCATCCAATCACAGGTGGAATAGCTCCTGGAATTGCCCCAACAAATGTACAAAGTGGGGTTATTCTCTTCAATGGAGTATATGCAAAAACATAAATCACAAAAGCAATCAAGGCAAGCAAAGCACTTATACCGTTTACAAACTTATAAAGAACATATTGACCCAAGATCAACATCAAAAGCGCGATCAAAATTGCCTCCACCTTTTTCATTCTTCCAGCCGGAATAGGTCTATTGGATGTCCTTTTCATTATTCCATCAACCCTTGCCTCAAAAACTTGATTCATCGCATTCGCAGAGCCAACAACAAGAAAAACACCAAAAAGCGTTGTAATAAAAGTAAACCAGTCAATATCTCCACGCGTCGCTATCAAATATCCCATCCCAGTTGTAAATACAACAAGCGATGTCAAACGATGTTTTATTAAAAGAAGAAAATCCGTCAAAAAACTTAAAGCTTTACTTAACATAAATTTAAACTCATGAATTTGATAGAATTAACTCTTTTTGTTCAACGGCCAACTTTATACTTTTCCATCCAAGCACAGAAAGTATAAGCGTCATCCCAAGTATCGTTGCGCCCACAGCGACATGAAGAACTGTAACTAAAACCGCAAGCTTTGTCCACACGACAAAAGCACCAAGCAAAATTTGAAGAACAATCAAACTAATCCACATTTTCGCAAGATTTCTGAACAACTTAACACTCGTTCTTATTGCAAGAATTGACGCGTAAATTCCAACCCCAGCAACAACAAAAGCCCAAACTCTGTGCGCAAAGTGAATCGCCACTTTAAACTGCAATTCAGCATAACTTATTTGAAATGGAGCATTTGGATCATATGGTAAATTTCCAAACGGCGGAATTATCTTCCCAAATGAAAGCGGGAAATCAGGTATTGCCATACCAGACTGTGTATGCCTTACTAAAGCTCCAAGTAAAATTTGAATAAATGCAAAAGCAAAAGTTAAAGTATATAACTTCGCAATTCTCACCCCTGTGTCAATTCTATCAGCCTCGAATTTTACCCATGCTTTTGATGTAAAAAGGGAAATCAAAAATGTCATACATAAAACAATTTCTGCAAGCGTCGCATGGGTTATTGCGATGGCCATTCTAATTGGTTCAACATGCCCAACGGAAAATATTTCGGTTGCTGTATTTTGAACCTCCGGATCCGAGATGACAAGAACCCTTAAACCTCCAAGAATTGCCTGCAACAAGACAGCAACAAATGCGATAACGCCGAAAGTTTTAACATATTTGGGTTGGTTACTTCTCAAAAGCCATATCATGAGTATAGTTATTAGAATCGCAGCTGTCCCCGCAACAAGCCGATGCCCATGCTCGTAAAAAACTCCACCAACCATCCTTGGAAAAAGCGTACCATAAGAAAGTGGCCAATCGGGGACAGCATCACCTGAACCAGTACTTGTAACAGAAGCTCCAACTCCAATTAAAAACACAATAAACGCAGCTGTTAAAACCGCAAAGCGATGCAAACCTTTTGAATACATTCATCAAACCAAAATTTATTTAGCTTCAACTTTAATCGGTACAGTCTGTGGAATATAATCTTCCTCAGCACCAGGGACACTATATTCATAAGGTCCACGATAGACAACTGGTAGCTCAGGACCCCAATTTCCATGTGGCGGTGGTGAATCAGTTTGCCATTCAAGTGTGTTCGCCTTCCATGGATTCTTATCTGCCTTTGGACCCTTGAACATGCTCCAGAAGAAATTGAAAAGGAAAATTAATTGAGTTGCTCCTGCCACAAAAGCCGCAATGGTAATAAATTTATTCAAACCAACGAATTGAGATGTGAAGTTATATTCCGTGAAGGAATAATATCTTCTTGGCACACCAGCTATACCCTGGAAAAACATCGGGAAGAAAATTAAATAAACACCTATAAATGTTCCCCAAAAGTGAATTTTTCCAAGCTTATCATTCATCATCCTTCCAAACATTTTCGGGAACCAGTGATAAACACCCGCGAACATCCCAAAAGCAGCAGCAGTTGCCATTGTGAAATGGAAATGAGCGACAACAAAGTAAGTATCGTGAAGTTGAATATCAACAGGAGCAGTTGCAAGAAAAGCACCTGTCAAGGCCCCAGGAATGAACAAACCAAGAAAACCGAGTGCAAATAACATCCCAGGAGTAAGCCTCAAATTTCCACGCCAAATTGTTACAAGGTAATTAAAAATAAGTATCGCCGTTGGAAAAGATATAGCAAGTGTTGTAATAACGAAAACCTCACCGAGAATTGGATTCATTCCACTTACATACATATGATGCCCCCATACAATCATGCTTAACGCTCCAATTCCGATTAAAGCACCAACTGAAACTTTATAAGCAAAAAGTGGTTTTCTCGCGTTTGTAGCAAGGATTTCACCAACAAGCGAAACCGCCGGAAGCAAAACTATGTAAACCTCTGGATGTCCCAGAAACCAAAAAAGATGTTGCCAAAGTATCGGATTTCCACCTTCATGTGGAACTGGCTGACCGCCAACGACAAGTCCACCCGGCACAAAGAAACTTGTTCCAAACTCGCGATCGAAAATCAACATCACTGCACCAGCAAGCAAAACAGGGAATGAAAGCAAACCTAAAATTGCTGTCACGAACATACCCCAAACTGTTATCGGTAATCTCCACATCGACATCCCTTTGGTTCTATAGTTCAATGTGGTTGTAATATAATTCAACGCACCAAGCAAACTTGAAACAATAAACAATCCCATACTAATAAGCCAAAGGGTTGCTCCAACATCGGCACCCGGAATTGCGCTTTTAATTGCGCTTAACGGTGGATACATTGTCCATCCAGCCCCAGCTGGACCAGTTTGAACAAAGAAAGAAATTAACATCACAACAGAAGCCGCGAAAAACACCCAATAAGAAAGCATATTTAAAACTGGAAACGCCATATCCCTTGCCCCGATCTGCAACGGGATCAAGTAGTTTGAAAATGTACCACTCAAACCAGCAGTTAACAAGAAAAATACCATTATTGTCCCATGCATTGTTATAAGCGCTACATAAAATTCAGGTTTCAAAATTCCACCTTCAGCCCACCTGCCAAGTATCTTTTCAAGAAATGGCATGGGCTGGTTTGGATACGCAAGTTGTAACCTCATAAACCACGATAAGATCATCCCAATTACGCCCCAAATAATTCCAGTTATAAGATATTGCCTCGCTATCGTCTTATGGTCTGTACTAAAAATATACTTTGTTAAGAAACTTTCCTTATGGTGAACTTCAACAGCCGCATGTTCAACACTCATTTTTTTGCACCTCTTATTTTTTGTAATTTGTTTTCAAAAATTACAAATACCCACCGCAAACAATCACATCAATAGTATAAATCAGCAGCAGGTGTTTGCTCTCTAAGCCACTCTTCCACTTTTTCAGCCGGTTCAACAACAACTGGCAACTTCATCCTATAATGTCCGAGTCCACAAAGTTCGGCGCATGCAAGTTCAAACTCACCTTCTTTTTTCGGAACAAACCAAGTTCTTGTCGTCATCCCCGGCACAGCATCCTGTTTAACTCTGAAATTCGGAAGATATGGGCTATGAATTACATCTTTTGAGCGAATTAAAAAGACAACTGGACGATTCAAAGGCAAGTAAAGAATTCCCTGTCCAGCAGGAAAAACTATATCGTCTTTCGCCGCTTCATCACTTATGTCAATTCCAAGCGGATTATCAGTGGAAATAAGCTTTGGATCTGTTTTACCAAATTTACCATCGGGACCAGGGTATCTAACGTTCCACGCAAATTGTTCTCCAGTGATTTCAACTAAAAAAGCATCTTTCGGCACTTCACCATAAATCCTTCCCCATAGCGATGCCCCGCCGAGAAATTCAGCGCTTATTTCAAGGATTATAACAACAAGTGTTCCTGGCAGAATTGACCATAAAATTTCTTTTTTCGTGTTTCCGGGCAAGTAAAACGCCCTCCGATTTGGGTCACCCGAATACTTTAGAACAAAAAATGAAAGGGACAACTCACTCAAAATAAATAAAATCCCAGCAATAATAAAAATCGTCACAAAAATTTTATCAATCGTCTCCCTGTCAGAAGCAAGCTCAGGAAGCCACCAACCATTTCTTAAAACAACCCAAACGCTAAGGATCATCCCAGTTATAAAGAAAAATAAAAATAACAGACCATGAAATTTGCTTTGTTTTTCAGACATGATTTTTTACTCCGATTTATTTTTTCCTCTCAAATGTAAATTCAATCGTCTTTGTCTCTCCAGCTTTCACCGTGATAGTTTGTACCTGCGTTCCAAGCTTCGCATGCCACGCTTCTATAGTATAAGTCCCTGGCGGAAGATTTTTGATTTCAAATTCGCCCTTATCACCTGTCACACTGAAAAATGGATGATCAAGAACCCCGGCGTATGCGCTCATCCATGGATGAACATCGCACTTAAACGGAACCATCACCTCAGGCACTGTGAAAGTATAGTAACTTTTCATACCTTTTACAGGTTGACCGATATTAAAGGGTTTATTCTTCTTCGGCATTGCATGAATATTATGAAGCAACGGATCGCTGTTCCTTACTTCAAGCTTTTGTCCAACCATTATTCCAAAAACATGAGGATGATACCAACATCCTTGTTGATCTAAAACAACAGGTTCAGCTGGAGGATTATACTTTCCCTTTACTCCTTCCTTCACATAGACAAATACCCATTTCAGTGTTCCATTTTGATTAACGACAACATCTTCAGCTTCTACAGGTTTGCCACCATGCATGGCATCACATTGCCTATCTGCTTTCATGCTTATTAATCTTGGCTTCGGTGCTTCACCTTTAAATTTCA
>NZ_CZVS01000038.1:18194-21095 GCF_001535985.1 Candidatus Kryptonium thompsonii
TCTTTTGTTAATTTTTTGCCATCCCTCTTTTTTCGTATGATTTCTACAGGGTTCATTTTTCTTTGGGTTTGTTTTTAAATTTTTTGAAGTATCTCGACGGCGATGTGATATTTTTTAAAAGGTGGGAGTAAATATGCGCCTTGAACTAGATGTTTTGCCTCTTTTAAGAATTGCGCTGATATTTCAACTCCAACTTTACCAGCGTCATCGTGTGCAAGATAAAGTTTTTCACGAACCCAATCGGGGATGTTTATCCCGGGGACTTCATTGTGAAGAAATTCAGCGTGTTTGTAACTTCTAAGCGGTAGGATGCCGAGCATAATTGGGATTTTAAGATGTTCAATTTTTTTGATGAAAAGTTCAAGTGTTCTCATTTCATACAGCGGTTGGGTGAAGACAATTTGTGCACCTGCTTCAACTTTCTTTTCAAGTCGAGAAATTTCATAATCAAGGTTTTGTGCTGTTGGATTTGCTGCGCAAGCAATTAAAAAATTAGTTGGTTCACCAATTGTGTTACCAACTGCATCAAGACCGTGATTCATGTTTTTTAAAATTTTTATAAGCCCTATTGAATCAACATCTGCCACGGTTGTTGCGTGGGGGAAGTCGCCAATTTTTGTTGGATCTCCAGTTATTGCAAGTATATTTTTAATCCCAAGTGCCCATGCGCCAAGAAGAAGCCCCTGTAAGCCAATTAAATTTCTATCCCTGCAGGCAATATGTGTGATGGTCTCAATTCCCACTTTAGTTTCAACAAGATGAGATATGGCAACCGGATCCATTCTAAATCTTGCTCTCGCCCCATCTGTTATATTTACTGCGTCGATTCCATTCTCTTTCAAATACTTTGCACCCTCGATCACTGAGCTCATATCAAGCCCGCGTGGGATGTCAAGCTCAACGGTTGTTAAAAACTTTTTCCCTATATTTTTTGCGAAATTTGATTTTTTATCTTCCGCAGTGATTATTTCAACTTTTGATTCTTTTGGGGGCTCTATTTTTTCATGTTTTTGTTCTTTTATCCTGATGTTAACTTCGGGTCGTTTTAATCTTAAATCTTTTACTGCGTTTGCTATCGCTTTTATGTGTGATGGTGTTGAACCACAACATGCGCCGATTATTTTAACACCCGCTTCGACAAGTTGCTTTGCATATGTTGCGAGATATTCGGGACTTGCGTGGTAAACTGATCGACCATCGACAAGGGTTGGGATTCCAGCAGCGGGTTGAGCAGATAAAATGACATCATCCTGATACATTGATTTTATAATTGAGAACATTCTCTGGGGTCCGACAGTGCAATTTGAACCAACAACTGTTACACCTTTTTCCTTGATGTGTTTTACAACCTCTATTGGGAAGTCCGTGGCAAGAATTGCTCCATCCTCTGGAAATGTTTTTTGGGCTATAAGTGGAATTTTATCCGAGACCTCTTTAACTGCTTCAATTGCAGCATCAAGTTCATTCAAACTAACAAATGTTTCAAGAATTATCAAATCGACGCCAGCTGAAATTAATATTTCTGCCTGTTCTTTTATTACATCCTTAATTTGTTGAGTTTTTATTTTTCCAAGTGGCTCAAGCAATTTGCCCGTTGGTCCAATCGAGCCGGCGACATAGACATCATCACCCGCAACGGATTTTGCTATCTCAACACCTGCTTTGTTAATTTCTTTAATTTTATCTTGAAGATGATAAAACTCAAGCCTGAATCTATTCGCATCGAAGGTATTTGTTTCAATTATCTCAGCCCCCGCCTCAATATACTCACGGTGAATCCTGGCAACTATGTCTGGGTTTAGCAAATTGTGTATACATCGTGGCTGTTCATGATATTCGTAAAGGTCGAGCATTGTGCCCATCGCCCCGTCGCAAATGATGGGTCTATCGTCGAGCAACCTTTCAAGAAAAGGTTTTTTCATCTTTGTTTAAATTTTTGTTTATAAATTTAGTTCCGCTTCAACAATTCTCCAAAGATGCTGGCATGGGAATTTATTGTAATAAAGAGCTCGGTTAATTATAACTGAATCAACGCCATATTTTTCAAATTCGAAAAGCTTGTTTAAATCTTGATAGCCATTTAATTCACCTTCGACCATGATTTTAATCTCTGACTTTTCAGCTACATTCTTAAGTGCTCTAAAGTTAACAGTTCCATCTTCAAGTATATCATTGTAAATAATCCTTTCAATACCAGCTTCTTTTACTTTTTGAATGGTTTCAAAAACAGTTATATCTTCACCAATGAGATTTCCATCTCTCGCTTCAATATGTATAGTGATTCTTTTGGACATAAATTCATTTATAAGTTTTTTCAAAAGTTCTAAATCTTTATAGGCAACAGTATCAAGAGCTATTCTTAAAATCCCATCTTTAATTGCCCGTTTAACACTTTCATAATCTCTAAAACCTCCGCTTGCGATGACAGGTATATCGACTGCGTTAACAATTTTTTTGAACACATCGAGATTTTGCGGTTTACCAGCGATTCTGCCATCGACATCGATCAGGTATAATGCTTTGGCGTTCTCCTTTCTCCATATCTTTGCAACCTCGATCGGATCGTCAGGATAAACTTTTGGGTTTTCGGGTAAACTTTGTATCACACAGGTGCATTTCCCATCTTTTATTTCGATAGCTGGTATTACAAGGATCATTTCATTGTTGCTCCGTTTTTGTATTTAATTAAATCTATTTAAAATTGCTTACTTTTTCAAGAAAAGCTCGAAGCCTCGCAAAATTTGACTTTTATTTTTTAATGTATTAAATTAGGATGAAATTTATCCTATTTAAAAAACAAAATTAGGCAATCTCAAATGATTAAAAAATCAGTTAGCCTTCTACTTTTAGCCTTAGTCGTTTCACTCTCCTTTGGACAAAATGCAACACTAAAAGGGGTTG
>NZ_CZVS01000039.1:0-20913 GCF_001535985.1 Candidatus Kryptonium thompsonii
ATGAACCAGGGGTTGTCGAATATGTTAAGAAAAGAGCAAGCGATTCGCTCGGTGGAATTGTGGATGTTTATCCCATCGGGGCGATAACTAAAAAAAGGGAGGGGAGAGAGCTTGCACCAATCGCTGAACTTGTTGAAGCTGGTGTGATTGGGTTTTCGGATGATGGGAATCCTGTGCAGGATTCGGGGGTTATGAGAAAAGCATTTGAGTATATCAGTATGTTTGATAAAGTGATAATTCAGCACTGTGAAGATAAAACTTTGAGTCAAAATGGAATGGCAAACGAAGGATATTGGTCGACATTGCTTGGGTTAGCACCTTATCCAAGTATAAGTGAGGAGATAATTTTGTATCGCGATTTAAAATTGATCCAGTATTTAAAACCCAAGATAAAAAATGTTAGGTATCATGTTGCTCATATCAGTAGTAAAGGTTCAGTTGAATTGTTGCGCAAGTTTAAAGATGACAATCTAAATATCACCGCCGAAGTCACACCACACCATTTGCTTTTAACGGATAAAGATATATGGAAGTCAAATTATGATACTAATTTCAAAGTTAATCCACCGTTGAAAAGCGAGGAAGATATTGAGGCTTTAGTTTCCGGGCTGAAAGATGGAACAATTGATGTAATTGCAACTGATCACGCACCGCATGCGCCTGAAGAAAAAGAATCTGACTTTGCTTCTGCACCATTTGGGATAATTGGGCTTGAAACGGCGGTTGGATTAATCCTTAGTGAGTTTGTTAATAAAGGGATAATTTCAATACATCGTATGATAGAACTATTTGCAATTAATCCAAGAAAAATTCTTGGCTTGCCCCAAGTAAAAATTGCTGAAGGTGAAACTGCAAACTTAACTTTGTTAGATCCAAATTTTGAATGGATTGTCGATGCTGGCAAGTTTAAATCAAAATCAAGAAATTCCCCATTTGTTGGATGGAAACTCAAAGGGAAACCACTTGGTATTGTAAACAATGGGAAAATTTACTGGTCAAGTCTGTGAAACTTTTTGAAGTTTATTTCATCTAAAATTAAAAAAAGCTAAATATAGAGCCATGAATCTTGAAGATACAATTCTTTCGGCATATCACTCGATCAAAAGCAACCCGATGCGCTCGTTTTTGACTATACTTGGGATAATAATTGGAGTCGCTGCAGTCATAGCGATGGTTGCAATTGGTCAAGGAGCACAATATTCAGTTCAGAAGCAAATTGAATCGCTTGGGACAAATGTTCTCGTCGTTTTTCCAGGGGCAACAACTCAAACTGGTAGAGTAAGAATGGAAGCTGGTATGGTAAGTAGATTGACAGTTGAAGATGTGGAGGCGATAAAGAATCAATGTAACGCTGTCGCATACGCAACTCCAATTGTTAGAACAGGGGCACAAATTATTTATGGCAATAATAACTGGAGAACTGGGATTTATGGTGTCAACACAGATTACTTTCAAATAAGAGCTTGGGGACTTTCAGCGGGAAGTTATTTCACGGAGCAAGATGTCAAAGCAGGGGCAAAAGTTTGTGTCATAGGTCAAACAGTGAAAAATGCGCTCTTCGGTGAGGAAGATCCAATTGGTAAGATTATAAGAATTCGGGATGTACCTGTAAAGGTTGTTGGCGTGCTTGAGCCAAAGGGGCAAAATGTGATGGGACAAGATCAGGACGATATAATTGTTGCTCCTTATACGACTGTTATGACACGGCTTTCAAGATTCTTTTTTATCGGTTCTATCCTTGTTTCGGCGGTAAGTCCAAATTTAATTCCCGTAGCTCAACAGCAGATAACTCAAGTGTTAAGAGAAAAGCATAAAATTCAACCTTGGCAGGAGGATGATTTTACGGTTAGAACTCAAGATGAAATCGCATCTACGGCTCAGGAAACATCCAGAATCATGACAATTTTGCTTGGAAGCATTGCTTCCGTCTCTCTTATTGTTGGAGGGATTGGGGTGATGAATATAATGCTTGTTTCTGTAACTGAGAGAACTCGTGAAATTGGAATTCGGATTTCAGTTGGTGCTCGTAAAAGAGATATACTTTTCCAGTTTTTGCTTGAATCTGTTGTTTTGACACTTACTGGTGGGATCTTTGGAATAATCTTCGGGATCTTGCTATCAAAGATAATTTCTGGGTTTGCAGGTTGGCCTGTTTTCATCTCGGTTGGAGCTATAGTTCTTGCCTTTGCATTTTCAGCTGCCGTTGGAATTTTCTTTGGATTTTACCCCGCGAGAAAAGCAGCGAATTTAAATCCTGTTGAAGCTTTGAGATATGAGTAAAAAATAAAACACTTGAAATGAAAAATGATTGTTAAACTATTTGCCTTCTTATTTTTTCAACAAATTCTCATCGCACAAATGCCAAAAGCAGATTTAATTTTCATCAATGGGAAAATTTGGACCGTCGACAAAGCAAAGCCAGTCGCTCAAGCTGTGGCTGTCCTTGGGGATAAGATAATTGCGGTTGGCTCAAACTCGGAGATTAAAAAATATGCTGGAAAAAATACCAAAGTCGTTGATCTAAAGAAAAAGCTTATGTTGCCTGGGTTTATTGATGATCATACGCACTTTGTAAGTGGTGGTTTTCAGCTTATGAGCGTTGATTTGAGAACCGCTAAAACACCTGAGGAATTTGCGCTTAAAATTAAAGAATATGCTGAGAAAAACCCAGGCAGGTGGATTACTGGAGGGGATTGGGATCATGAATTATGGGGTGGGGAATTACCAAGGAAAGAATGGATAGACAAATATACTCAAAATGTGCCTGTTTTTGTAACCAGATACGATGGACATATGGGGCTTGCGAATAGTTTGGCATTGAAACTTGCTGGAATCACGAGGGAAACCCCTGATCCACCTGGAGGGTTAATAGTTCGCGACGAAAACGGTGAGCCAACGGGAATCTTAAAAGATGAAGCAATGTCACTTGTTTATAAAGTTATTCCCGAGCCATCCCTTGAAGAGCGAATCTCCGCAATTAAACTTGCACTTGAAGAGGCAAAAAAGCTTGGGCTTACGGGTGTTCATGATATCGGGACAGTTGAAGATTTCAAGGCATATCAAGAACTTTACAAAAGAGGTGAACTGACGATAAGGGTTTTCCTTCGACTTCCAATCTCGCAATGGGAAGACCTTGCAAAACTTGGGATACAAGTGCCATTTGGAAATGAGTTTATACGAATTGGATCTCTAAAAGCATATGCTGATGGTTCGCTCGGTTCAATGACCGCACTTTTCTTTGACCCGTATGATGAAAACCCAAATACCAAGGGACTTGCAACCGACATTGTTATTGATGGCAGGCTTGAAAAGTGGGCGATCGAAGCTGATAAGGCAAAACTTCAGCTTTCAATTCACGCAATTGGTGATAGCGCAAATAGTTTGGTCCTTTCTATTTTTGAAAAGGTTGTTAAGCAAAATCCAACATGGGATAGAAGATTTAGAATTGAGCACGCTCAACATATACATCCGAAGGACTTCGTGAGGTTTAAGAATTTAAATGTCATTGCTTCTATGCAACCCTATCATGCGATTGACGATGGGAGATGGGCTGAAAAAAGGATAGGGAAAGAAAGATGTAAAACAAGCTACGCCTTTAGAACATTTCTCGATAATGGGGTTAAATTATGTTTCGGAAGTGATTGGAATGTTGCACCGCTTAGCCCTATACTTGGAATTTACGCAGCTGTTGCAAGGCAAACACTTGACGGTAAGCATCCTGAAGGATGGTTCCCTGAGCAAAAAATTTCTGTTGAAGAGGCGGTTGAATGTTATACGATAAACAATGCATACGCTGAATTTGCAGAAAATGAAAAAGGAAGCATAACCCCTGGGAAATTAGCTGATTTTGTCGTTTTATCGGATGATATATTTAACATCCCCGCTGAAAGAATAAAAGATGTCAAAGTTTTAATGACGGTTCTTGGTGGCAAGATAATTTACCAATCCCAGGACTTTTAATTCATCTTGTAACTCTAGGCTTGCTTATCTCATGAAATGTAACTGAAACTTCGACAGTTTGACCAGTTATTACTCTTCCAATTACAATTAAACTGTCACTAGTTTTTATATCAACCTGGTATTTTGCATAGTTTGTTGATTCGGGAAAGTTAATACGGGAAAGGCTAAAACTTTGAAATGACCAACTTCCACCACCTAGTTCTGCTGGCTTTCTCGCCCATGCTTGTGCCTGTTGCCCAATTCTAAGACAATCATTAATTGTATCATTTATATATTGTTCAGCTATTGCCCCTGACCTTGAGATAAAGATATTTATTGCAACTGCAATTGCAATTGTTACTATAAGCGCACCAAGGGCAAGGAGTAACAATTGCTGTTGCCCCATTTTTGCACCCTTTTTATTTTCTCACTTTTAAAATCGTAATTATTCCAACAGCTAAAAAAACAATATTTGCAAGCCAGGCAGAAATAAACGGATGCAGAATCCTGGCATACCCAAGTGAAGCACCAATTTTTATAAAGATAAAATATAGAAAAGCAATAAGCAAGCTCAAACCAAACTCCATCGCCAGCCCAGCTCTTTTCTTTTGTGACGCAAGCGCAACCCCAAAGAGAACAACTATTAAATTCGAAAATGGAAAGGATATTTTCGAGTGGTAATCAGTTAACCACCTTGCTGGATCATTCCCGCTTCGTATCTGATCCTGAATAAACCCTTTCATTTCATCAAGGTTCATTTCGTCAGGTTTCATTTGCTTTCGTTTTATATCAATTGGTTTAAAGTTTAACTTCCCAATGTTAAATGTATCCCTTTTTTCAATGGATTCTCCATTTGGATTGAATTTACGATAAATACAATTAATTAACAACCAGTTTCCACTTGAGCTGTCCCATTTCATTGATGGCGCTGTGTACCTTGCGATAACTTTCGTCACATCGCTTGAATCAAAGTCCTGAATATCAACTCTGTGAGCTATGTTGAGCTCATCATCGAAATATCCAATTGATAATAACCTTGTGTAAGTGTCTTGAATATAAATGTTATATTTCCCCCATGATTCGAGATGTTTTCTCATGTAAACTCGTTCAAGGTTTAACTTTTTCCTGTTTGTCTTTGGAACGACCCAACCGTTGAAATAGACAGATAAAAGACTTAACATAAGGGAAATTACAAGAAATGGTACCATAAATCTGTACAAACTCATTCCAGAAACTTTTAATGCAGTTAACTCATTTAGATTTGACATCCTCCCAGTTGTAAAAAGACAGGAAAGAAGAACCGCAACAGGTAGAGTTAGCTTTATGATCTCTGGAGCGAAGTAAAAGTAGTATTTTAAGATTATCGATGCCGAAACTCTTTGATCTATGAAATCGTCAAGGTTTTCCATCAAATCAACAAGGATAAAAATCAAGATAAAAGCCACAAGACCGAAGATTACCATTTGGATAAATTCTTTCGTGATGTAAGCGTCAATTATTTTAATTTTATCTCGCATATCTATCGGTTAAGATTTCTTCTTCCTCTGGGATTCCAAGCCATGTTTTAACTCTTCTGGGCATAATTTCTTTTATGCGATACCAGTCAATTATCATTGCTTCCTTTCCCATTCTTATGGTTAAGTAAACCCCAAGCGCTCCAACCACAAAATTTGCTATCCACATACTTAAGAACGGTGAGAGCAAATCTCTATCCGCAAGCTTTTCACCGCCAATTAAGCAAGCCCAATAGAAAAGAAAGAAGAATAAACTTAAACTTGCAGCAACCCCAAAGTTTCCTCTTCTTGCCATCATCCCCAGCGGAGCTCCGACAAGGACAAAAACCACGCAAGCAAAGGGAATTGCGTATTTTTTATGAACCTCTACCATGTATGCGTCAATCGAGCGATTGTAATATTCAATTTGTGTTAAATGATTTTTTATAATGGCGTTCAAACTTATCAATTTCTGTGATGATGTTATCAATGCTTCGTAGTCGCTTACTGAGTCTTGAACAGCAGGTTGATAAAACGATGACGACATTATCGTTCTACCGTAGAATGGATTTTTTAAGTTAGTTAAAGCTATGGAATTTAAACTTTCGTAGATCTTTTTCTGAATATTTTTTAAACTATCGACGATTCTAAGCATATCCCCAGCGCTTAGCTCCCTGTCGCCTCTTTGAAATGCATTGTCAGATGACCTTTCAAAACCAAATCCTTCAACCTCCATCACAACTCTATATTTCGCATACTTTACAACTCGGTAAAGATTTTTATTCTCCATATCCTGCTCATGAATTTCTCCATTTTCGAGATCCATTATCAATTTTCTATAATCGGGCGTAAATGAAATTTTTCCACGTTTTGCAGTTATTACGATTTGCTTTCCTGGATCAGAGTTATTGTATATAGTTGCATCTTCAAATTCATTTGTGTGCTCATAAGTTTTCCTGACTATGATTGCGTATCCTGGTATATCAGTTGAAAATATCCCAGGATTTAATGTCAAGGTTGGCTTTTTCCTATGGATATCTATCATTAAAACTTTTAGCCTGTGGTTTGCATCTGGCAGAACTTTATTATTGAAAACGATGAGCAAGAGTGCTATGACAATAGATGCAATGAACACTGGAAACATCATTTTGTACAAACTTATCCCGCTTGATTTCATCACAGTGACCTCATTATTCGCCGATAGCCCTCCGAAAGCCATCAGGACGGCGACTAAAACTGACATCGGGACTGCAAGAACAATGATCCAAGCAAGATTTAGGACTATTAGCTCAGCGATGACCCAAAATCCAAGCCCTTTCCCAATAAGTTGATCGATATATTTCATCAAAAATTGAAGAAGGAAAATTAATATGAGAGCGAAAAACGAAAAGAAAAAAGGTCCAATATGCGCTCGAAGTATGTATCTGTACAAAATCATTTATTTAGCTCCGACATTTTTCTTCGGAATTATGACTTTGAAACTCGTTCCCTCTCCAACTTTTGAATCAATTTCGAATTCAGCACCGTAAATTTTTAAGTTGTGATATGTTATAGTCAACCCAAGCCCGACGCCTTTCAACTCTGTGAAATTTTCACTTGATTTCGTCGTAAAAAATGGTTCAAAGATTTTGTCTTTTATCTCATCTGGTATGCCAATTCCAGTGTCCGCTATCTCAATATAAATTTTTTCTGCATCTTCCCATGTTTTAACTGTAAGGATTTTTTCCTCAGAGTTTATCATCGCATCAATTGCATTTCTTAAAATATGTGACACCGCACTTGAAAAATGCGAATAAACCGCCTCAATTACTATCGGCTTCTCACAAAGTTGGATGTTTTTTTCAACTTTATGTTTATAAAACGGGTCAAACTCAAGCACTTCAAGTTCTTTTCTTATTAGCTCATTTAGGTCGAATCTCTTTTTGTTTTTCTCAACTTCTTCCCTCGTTTTGATCGATAAATTTTCAACGATTTGGTTTATCCTTTCAACCTGTTTTATCAATTTTTCTATGTTTTCCTGCTCAAAGCCCTTCCTTTTTAACGCTTGTAAACCAAGGTTTATCACTGTAAGGGGATTCCTAAGATTATGCGCAATTCCCCCAGCAAGTCGCCCAATAGATGCAAGTCGATATTCCTGCCAAAGTTTTAATTCAATCTTTCTTTTTTCATCTTGAAGTTTTCTAAACTCAGTTATATCATTTATCACAGCAATGTATTTCCCAAACTTTAGATCGTCCAATTTGGCGGTCATTGAAATTAAAAGCACCTTGTCTTTATACTTGGCTTCAAAAGTTTTACTTGAATTAGCTCTTACCAAATCGATGATTTGAGAACCAATAAACTCCCTTAAATTTTTCCCTTCAATTTCGGTTTCAAAGATTTCGTTTGTTATCTCGCTTGCGAATAAAATGTTAAGATTTTCATCCAAAACTACAAGCCCCGCTGGTGTCAGGTGGACAAAAGTTCTGTATTTTTCTTCGGATTCTTTCAACTTTGAGATCAAGAGCAAATTTTCAACCCCGATCGCAATCTGCTGGGATAATGTGTCAAGTAACGAAATTTTATTTTCATCAAAAGGTGCCTCATCCTGTTTGTAGGCTAACTCAATGGAACCAACGAAATTTTCTCGGGAGCGAAGAGCGACTTCCACAAAAATTTTAAAATCATGTTTAAGAATTTCACTTCTTACTTTCGTGCTTTCTTTTGAAATGTTTTGATAGATCATCAATTTCTGGTTAATTATCTCTGTTGCGAAGTCATCGCCAAACTTAAGAGTTTTATATTTTTCAAATATGTTTTCATCCCCAGTTTTCAAGAAAGAAAATGATAAATCAAGGACGTTGGTGTTGGGATTGTAGATGTAAAAGTTTACGGCATCGGCATTAAAAAGTTTGGCGATATGCTTTGAAATTTGCTTGAAAAGATGTTTTATATCCCTTGAAGAGTTTAAAGCGGATAAAATTAAATTTATTGTTTCAAGTTCTTCGCTTTTCTTCTTGATTTTGTCGTATGCATCGCCGAGCTCAAGTAGCTTATCTTCCAATTTGTTGACAAGTCTCGCATTATATTCGGCAAGGTATGTGAATTCATCGATCTTAATTTCAGCGTGTGCCTTTCTCGCTCTACCTTTATAAATCACATCGTTTATTCTCTTTAGAAGCTCGTCAAATTGGATCGGCTTTATTATGAAATCATCCGCACCGAGTTTAATTCCGAAAATTTTATCTTCATCGGAGATATAGCTTCCTGTGAGAAACACAAAGGGAATTGAGCTTAATTCGGGGTTTGATTTGACCTCATGGCAAAATTTAAAGCCATCCATAACTGGCATTAGGATATCAGATATTATAAGTGCGAAGTCCTTTCTTGTGCTTAAAATTTCAAGTGCGGATTTACCATTTTCCGCTTCAATTACATTAAATCCAGATTGAGTGAGAAGCTCAGCCAGCAATTTTCTCGCTTCGGTATTGTCATCAACGACAAGTATATTCATTCTCCGAACATTCTTTTGATTTCTTCTTCTGTGAGTTTAACAAAAGGTTTCTCCTCATTGATTTTTGAATTCTGTCTCCGTGAGTTCAAGATTTTTAAAAATTCTTCTGATGAGAGTCTGCTTGCGCCACATGCTTTTGCACAGTTTATTATCTCGTTATCAGATGAAACGACGATGAAATTTGATCTTTCGTTTAAGTTTTTACTCATTATAATTTTTTTAATTTCATCATCAGCTTTATTCGGTGGCGTTGAAAATATAACTCTCACTTTTGGGGTTGATAACGATGAAGGTATGTTAAGGTTTCCATCAAATACAAGTATGCATTTATCTTTTAATGTTGAAAAGAAATCGGAAAGGATTGAAACGAGCGTTTCTCTTGCAAGTTGTGGATTTTCAAGGAAGATTTCTCTCAATTTCGTTGATTTGTGAATTAGGTTGTAGCCATCTATTATGTAAGTTTTTTGGCTCAAGTGCTTGAATTAATTTTGTTGGCGAAAATGATGTTGAGAAGTTTATTTGTGAAAAACGCAGCTGTAAAGTTTGGGTACTCAATCCCTGGCAATGGACAGAGCTCGACGATGTCAAATCCAACCACATTCTTTTGTTTGCTTACTTTTTTAAGGAGTTCAATGGTTTCATCCCAATATAGACCATTTGGAACAGGTGTCCCAACTGCTGGCATAACGCTTGGATCAAAGTAATCAAGATCAAATGTTATATAAACATGCTCTCCAAGTTCAGAGACGATCGCATCTTGCCATGTTTTTCCATTTCTGTTATATTTGCCAGATTTTATCTCCCATGCGTAAAATGTTTTTATTCCGTTTTCTTTTATGAACTTTGCCTCTTCAGCATCTTGTGCCCTTATTCCAACTTGAACGAGGTTTTTGTTGAATTCATAAACGCGGGCGAGAGCAGATGCGTGGCTATATTTATTTCCTTAATATTCATCTCTGAGATCAGAGTGAGCATCGAAATGAAGAATTGTTAAATTTGGATAAATTTCTGAATATGCTTTGATGGCGCCTATTGCTACTGTATGCTCGCCACCGATTGTAACAACGAATTTATCTTTGTTTAAAAGTTCAAGGACGGTTTTGTATATCACCTCAACGGCATCTGCGTCTTTTAAATTTGTAAACTTTAGCGGCTCAAGTGTTGCTATGCCAGCTTCTCGGTAAAGTTCAAGGTTGAATTCCTCATCGTAAAGTTCAACTTGGTGAGATGCTTCAAGGAGTTTTTCTGGACCTAAAATCGTGCCTTTTATATAGCTTGTTGTATGTTCATATGGAACAGGCAAAATTACTATTTTTGAACTTTCAAGATTTGAAAATTCTTCAGGGATAGATAGGAAGTTTTTATCCTTTTTCAATGTTTTCATGATTTTCCTTCGCTTTTTTGAAAATATAAAATTTGACTTTCTTAAAATCAAATCTTTACCTTTTTGTCATATTTTTCTGGGGTGGGTGGGATGTTTGCTAACTCTTGATTTTTTCGATTTTTGATATTATATTTATAGCGAACCTTCCGCGGTAGCTCAATTGGCAGAGCAGCTGGCTGTTAACCAGCGGGTTGCAGGTTCGAGTCCTGCCCGCGGAGCTAATTTTTTATTCCCGCCCGTAGGTCTAAGGGTAAAAATTTTCCAGTATTCATTTAAAATCATTTCACCCATTTACAATTTCATCAAATAAACATTAGCAGTTGTGTGTGCATATGGTTATAAAATATGCTCCAGGTTGGGAATAATCGTAATGTTTTAAACGGATGGAACGGGATTTTGCTTTTCTTTTCCGTTGGTATGATGGTGTTTTTACAAATCTTTTAAGTTAGAAAATTAAAGTTTTTGGAAGACAAGCGAATTATTTTTAAATTTTGAACACAAAGCGAAATCAAACTTAAGCTAAATGCCTGAGTTTAGACAAAATAGGGCAACAAAAAATTGGGTCATCGTTGCAACGGAACGAGCAAAAAGACCTCACGATTTTCTCGTTAAAGAAGAATCTAAACAACTTCCTGAGTTCGATCCCAGTTGCCCTTTTTGCCCTGGGAATGAACATATGACCCCACCTCCAATTTTAACCCTTGAAAAAGATGGAAAATGGAATATAAGGGTTATACCCAATAAATATCCAGCCCTTGTCCCAAATGTTGATTTAAAAAGGGAGACGAAATATCAATTTTTCAGAAGGATCACGGGTTATGGATTTCATTATGTCATAATTGAATCTCCGAAGCATAACTTAACAATTGCAACGATGGAATTTGAAGAGGTTTGTGAAATTTTCAAGGTGTATCTCAAACTTTACAAAGATTTTATGGCTTATGAAAATCTAAATGTTGTGATAATCTTCAGAAATAATGGCAAAAGAGCCGGAACCTCGCTTGAACATCCACATTCGCAAGTTGTAATTAGCCCGATTGTTCCAACGCATATTAGACATTTGCTAGAGGAAGCGACGAGATATTATGATGACCATGGCAGTTGTGTCTTTTGTGATATGATTAAAATTGAAGCGTACTCCGGTGAAAGGGTTGTTTATGAAGATGAAGATTTTATAGTGATTGAACCTTTTGCTTCTATTTCGCCATTTGAGACCTGGGTTATGCCGAAAAAACACAATGCTTGCTTTGCGAATATAAGTTATGATGAAGCATGTAAAACAGCAAAGGTTGTCCGTTTGGTTTTAAAACAACTATATGAAAAACTTAACAATCCAGATTATAACTATGTGATCCATTCTTCGCCATTCAAAGATGCAAACGAGGAGTTTTATCATTGGTATATTCAAATCTTGCCTCGCCTTACAATTCCGGCTGGTTTTGAACTTGGCTCGGGAATTTATATAACGACAGCTTTACCGGAGGAAACAGCAAAATTTTTAAAAATAAATAAAGGTGAAAATTAAATGCGCCTTGAGGTATGTCCGCATTGTGGTAAAATAGGAACATTGCATAGGTCAAGGTCGAGAAATTTTTATGAAAGAGCTGTTAAATTTCTTTTGCCCTATAAAATTTATAGATGCAGTGATTGTGGTTGGAGGGGGTTTAGATATATAGGGTGGGTTGAGAAACTTTTCGGCAAAACGGAAAGGCGAAGGAAGATTGCGAAATGGGAAGTTTATTTTTTCTTATTTTTTGTTTTTGTTTTGTTGGTTTTAGCATACTTTTACTTTGAGAAAATTGGCACAGCGCTTGCTCCGATTGTAAAAGAAATGTTGCAAAAATAACAATGAGCTATAAAGCACAGGTTGAGTCTGTGAAGTCAATGCGTGAGCTCGCGATTGAACTTGGTTTGACATCGGAAGAGTATGATAGAATAATTGAACTTATTGGAAGGGAACCTACATTTGAAGAGCTCGGGATGTTTAGCGTGATGTGGAGTGAGCATTGTAGTTATAAGAACTCAATCGCGGTGTTAAAAACTTTGCCAAGAAGCGGTGGTAGATTGCTCGTCTCAGCTGGGGAAGAAAACGCTGGACTTGTCGACATAGGCGATGGGCTTGCAGTGGCTTTTAAAATTGAATCACATAATCATCCATCTGCAATTGAACCATACCAAGGTGCTGCAACTGGTGTTGGAGGGATTCTGAGAGATATCTTCACAATGGGTGCAAGACCGATTGCTATTCTTGATTCTTTAAGATTTGGGGATTTGACCGAGCCAAGGGTTAAATATCTTTTCAACGGCGTTGTGAGAGGCATCGCTGATTATGGAAATAGCTTCGGATGCCCGACGGTTGCTGGAGAAGTTTATTTTGACAAAAGTTATACCCAAAATCCGCTTGTGAATGCGATGGCAGTCGGAATCGTAAAGCATGATGAGATAGTTCGCGCAGTCGCAAAAGGCAAGGGTAATCCTGTTTTAATAGTTGGGTCAAGCACAGGGAGGGATGGAATTCACGGTGCAACATTTGCTTCTGAAGAAATAAGTGAGGAATCGGAATCAAAAAGACCCTCAGTTCAAGTTGGGGATCCATTTACTGAAAAACTTCTTCTTGAGGCGACGCTTGAAGCGATAAAAACAGGTTATGTAGTGGGAATTCAAGATATGGGCGCAGCTGGAATAACATGCTCTACAAGTGAGATGAGCGCTCGTGGGAAAAGCGGAATGGCAATAGACCTTGATCTTGTCCCGGTTCGTGAAAAGGGGATGAGCGCATATGAAATTTTACTTTCTGAGTCGCAAGAGAGAATGTTGATGGTAGTGAAAAAAGGATTCGAGGATAAAATAATTGAAATTTTCAAAAAATGGGATTTGAATGCTGTCGTTATAGGTTATGTCACGGATGATGGAATGCTAAAGATTAAAAAAGATGGGAAATTGGTTGTGGATATCCCTGCTGATTCGCTTGTTGTTGGAGGAGGTGCACCTGTTTATTATAGGGAGGCTAAAGAACCGGAATATTTAACCGAAGTTAGAAAAATTAACCCTTACGAAATTCCAAAGCCTGATGATTTAAACGAAGCATTTTTAAAGTTAATTTCTTCGCCAAATATCGCAAGTAAAGAATGGGTTTATCAACAATATGACACAATGGTGGGAACGAATACGGTTGTTTTACCAGGTGGGGATGCGGCTGTTATAAGGATAAAGGGGACGAACAAAGCGATTTCAGTTAAAACTGATTGTAATGCAAGATATGTTTATCTTAATCCTTACAGAGGTGCAATGATAGCTGTAGCTGAGTCGGCAAGGAATGTGGTTTGCACAGGGGCGGAGCCTGTTGCGATTACAAATTGTTTGAATTTTGGAAATCCGTACAAGCCTGAGATTTTCTGGCAATTTAAGGAAGCAGTTCGCGGAATGGGAGATGCTTGCAGATTTTTTAATACACCTGTAACAGGTGGAAATGTTAGTTTTTACAATGAAAGTCCAGATGGAGCAGTTTATCCAACGCCAGTTATCGGAATGCTTGGAATAATTGATGATTTGAAATATATCACGACCGCGAATTTTAAATCCCCAGGTGATTTGATAGTTCTTCTTGGTAGAAACACCGATGAAATTGGTGGAAGCGAATATCTCGCGCGAATTTATAACAAAGTTTTAGGCGATGCCCCAGGGATTGATCTCGATCTTGAAAAGCGCGTTCAGAGAACTTGTCTTGATGGGATACGGCTTGGATTGATAAAATCAGCTCATGATGTATCCGATGGTGGAATTGCGGTTGCGCTTGCTGAATGCTGTATGATTGATAAGGAAAACCTTCTTGGATGCGAAGTTGAACTTAAAGATGATATTCGCCCGGATTTTCTGCTGTTTGGGGAGGGGCAATCGAGAATAATAGTCACTGTTGAGGAAGGAAATTTAAAAAAGTTTGAAGAGATTTGCTTTAAAAATGAAATTCCTTACGCTGTGATTGGTGTTGTAAGTGAGGGAAAAAGGATAAAAATAAACGATTGGATTGATCTTGAGATAGAGAAGGTGGCTGATTTATATTATAATGCGATCAGGCGAATTATGGAGGTTATATAAAATTTTGTGGGCCCTGGAGGACTCGAACCTCCGACCCGCTGATTATGAGTCAGCTGCTCTGACCAACTGAGCTAAGGGCCCTTTGGTTCGTTATAAATTTAAAAAATTGGAACAAAAAAGTCAAGAAAAAATGAGCTCAAGATTGCGCTCTATAGATTGGGTTGGGGATAAAGTTAGATTTATTGATCAAACGAAACTGCCGAACGAGCTTGATTTGATCGAAACCGATGATTATAAAATTGTAGCTGATGCGATAAAAAAATTAAAGATTCGGGGTGCTCCTGCTATTGGCATTGCTGCTGGATTTGGAATTTATCTTGGTGTGAAGAATTTCGAAGATGATGACAAGGAGAATTTGAAAGTTGCTTTCCAAAATGTTTGCGATGTATTTGCAAAGACGAGGCCAACCGCCGTGAATTTGTTTTGGGCGATTGAGAGGATGAAAAAAGTTTTTTATGAAAATTTACATCTTGAATTAGTTGAGTTAAAGAAGAAATTGCTTGCTGAAGCCCTTGCCATTCAAAACGAGGACATTCAAATGTGTAGGCAAATTGGTTTACATGGTTCAAAGCTTATCCCTGATGAAGCAAACATATTGACCCATTGCAACACAGGTTGGCTTGCAACTGGCGATTATGGAACTGCGCTTGGGATTATTTATACGGCTTTTGAACAAGGGAAAAAGATAAAAGTTTATGTTGACGAGACAAGACCACTTCTTCAAGGTGCTCGCCTTACGACATGGGAATTGATGCAAAGGGGAATCGAAACGATCTTAATAACCGATAATATGGCAGCTTATCTTATGAAACTTGGAAAGGTTGATTGCGTAATTGTCGGTGCGGATAGAGTTGCGTTAAATGGTGATACCGCAAATAAAATTGGGACTTATAATCTCGCAATAATTGCAAGATATCATAACATACCGTTTTACGTTGCTTGCCCAACATCGTCAATTGATTTTAATATAAAAACGGGAGATGAAATTCCAATTGAAGAGAGGGGCTCGGAGGAGATAGTTGAAATAATGGGGCAAAGGATAGCGCCAGCTGGTGTTAAGACATTTTCTCCAGCTTTTGATGTTACCCCAAATAGTTTAATAACAGCGATCGTAACAGAAGTGGGTATAATTTATCCACCTTTTGAGGAAAACCTTCAAAAAATCAAAAGAAAAATTTATGCCCGCGATTAAATGTTAACCAAGACGGAAGCGGTTGTGTTAAAGGCTGTGAAATATAGAGAAACCAGCAAGATCGTAACTCTGTATACAAAAAAGTTCGGAAAGATAAACGCAGTCGCAAAAGGGGCAATGCTTACAACAAGCAAATTTGGTGCATCGCTTGAACCGATGTCGTATATCCTTGCAGTTCTTTACAAAAAAGAAACAAGAGAAGTTCAGTTTCTTTCACAAGCAGATCTAATAAAACCATTTTTGAGTCTCTATTCCGACTATAATAAAATGATACTTGGCCTTTCAATATGTGAGCTTGTTTATAAGCTTATGAAATTCGAAGAAGAAAATCTAAGAATATTTAATCTGCTCGTCAATACACTTGAAAAGCTAAATGAGGCTGAAAAAAATGAGGTGAATTTTCTATGGTTTTTCATCATCCATCTGCTGGATGTAAGTGGTTTTAAAATTAATTTCACTTCGTGTATCTCCTGCGGGGAAAAATTCAGTGATGAAAATTTATCAAAAAAGGTAGTTTTTCTGAGCGATAGGGGCGGTTTTTTGTGTTCTAAGTGTAGTTCCAGTATGAAAGCAAGCGATTACTCTGTTGCAACTTTTAAGAGTTTGGCTTGGTTGGAAAAGGCGAAGATTGAAAATGTAACAAATTTGAAAATCCAAAGTAATATAAATAATGAAATACACAACTTACTTATGGAGTATATGTCTAAGCATTTTGGCGAATTGGTTAACTTGAAATCGGTTGAGGTTTATTATAAATTATAAAAGGTAGAACTAAATGAGGCGAAAGGTTGTTATTTTGTTTTTGAAAAACAATCAATAAAAAACAAAAAATCTTTTGGAGGCAGACTAACCATGACAAAGAAACAGGTAGTTGGAGCGATTGCACTTGTACTTGCAGGTATATTATTTGGGGTTATACTTACATCTGGATTTAACGCAGTGAAACCAACCTCGGCGCTTGATGTTCCAATTATTGGTTCACAGGACAAACCAACGAATACAAGATTTGATATACTTTCAACTCAAAATGCTTTTGTTCAAGTAGCAAAGGAAGTTGTTCCGACGGTTGTTTCGATTAAGGTTGTTTCAAAGAGTGAAGGTGGAGCGCGTCCATTTGATTTCTTTCATTTCTTTGGGCCTGATTTTGAATTTAAAATTCCTGAACCAAGACCTCAAGAGGGGATGGGTTCTGGAGTTATTATAACGAAGGATGGTTATATCCTCACGAATAATCATGTCGTTGAAGGTGGAGAAAAGGGGAGCATAACGGTTACGCTTTGGGATGGGAGAGAATTTAGAGGCAAACTCATTGGCAGGGATAAATTAACTGATCTTGCAGTGGTAAAAATTGAGGCTAATGATTTACCTGTTGCTCGGTTTGGTAATTCCGACGAATTGCAGGTTGGCCAGTGGGTTCTTGCTATTGGTAATCCACTTGGTTTAAATCTTACTGTCACTGCTGGAATTGTGAGCGCATTGAGTCGCAATATAGGGATAATCAGGGACTCTTATGGAGTTGAAAACTTTATACAAACCGACGCAGCGATTAACCCAGGCAACAGCGGTGGTCCCCTTGTTAACTTGAATGGTGAAGTTGTTGGCATAAACACGGCGATAGCTTCAAGGACTGGGTATTATCAAGGGTATGGTTTTGCTATTCCTATAAATCTTGCAAGAAAGGTGGCGGAGGATATAATCAAATATGGAAAGGTAAGGCGTGGAGTTCTTGGTGTGCAAATTTCCCAGTTAGATGAGTCAACCGCAAAAGGACTTGGTCTTGATAAACCACGGGGAATTTTGGTTCAGGATGTTATATCGGGTAGTGCAGCTGAAGAAGCTGGGATTAAGGCCGGTGATGTCATACTTGAATGCGAGGGTAAAGAAGTAAACAGACCTGGTGAGCTTCAGGAGATCATCGCTCGGAAGAGACCGGGGGATAAGGTTAAGTTGAAAATTTATCGCGAAGGTAAGACAATAGAACTAACAGCCACATTGAAGCCGAGGAAAGAGGAAGAAGAGGTAGCTGAGGCTAAAGATGTGGAACCACCGGCAAAAGAAATTGAACCTGGGGTTGTCAGTTTTGAAAAACTTGGGTTAACGGTGGCAAGTCTTGACGAGGAGGCGAGATGTAAGTATAAAGTCAAAAACGGTGTTATCATCACAAAGGTTGAGCCATTTTCGGAAGCTTACGATAAGGGGATTAGAGAAAATGATATAATTATCGAAGCCGATAGAAAGCCGGTTCGTAATGTGGATGACTTGAAAAAGATAATCCAGAGCCGTAAGTCAGGGGAGGTTATACTTTTGAGACTTAGAAGTTCGGCTGGTAATAGATTTGTTGGTTTAAAAATTCAATAAGATAGAGGGCGTGGCTTTTTAGCCACGCCTTTTTGTTTTATGATTGACAAGATGTTAAATTTTTGTTATTTTTAAGTAAGATTTAAAATTCAAGGAGCGAGTGTAAATGCGAAGATTTTTGATTTTGTTTCTTTTAATTTTACCTTCGAGTTATTTATTGTCTCAGGGTTCGGCTGGGAGCAAGGCAACTTTTCAACAGAGGTTTATTGTTGATATGCCGACGGCGGGGCTTTTAAAGTCAAATAGTGTTTCGCTTGATGCTGATTTCTTTTCAAATGGGGGACTTATGCTTCGACTCACTGCTTCCGCTTTTAATCGTTTGAATTTTGGAATTTCATACGGTGGTTCCAAAATAATTGGAAATGGAAATGTTGAATGGTATAAATTGCCAGGGGTAAATTTGAAAATTAGAATAATTGATGAAGTCAAAAATTTTCCTGCAATTGCAATTGGGTTTGATTCTCAAGGTAGAGAGGGATACATCGATAGTTTGAAAAGATATGATTTTAAATCACCAGGGTTTTTTGTGGTTGGAAGCAAGTCGTTTAAGTTTCTTGGTTATTCATCAATCCATGGTGGTGTTAACTATTCCCTTGAAAAAGATGATAGCGATGCGTCATTGAATTATTACATAGGTTTTGATAAAACAATAGGGAGTGATTTAACATTTTCCGTTGAATATAACTTCGCTATAAATGATAATTCTCCGAGAGCGCTTGGAAGCGGGAAAGGATATTTAAACGCTGGAATAAGATGGTCACTCGGAAGTGGATTCACAATTGAGTTTAATTGGAAAGATATCTTGCAAAACAAGGAGCCAGGAAATTCAAGGGTTGTGAAGCTTGAGTATATCCAGTCTTTTTGAGGAGAATTTTTTAAGCGCAAAGCTTGTTAGAGTTATTGAAACAGAAATTCACCACTACAGGAGGTGTGAAAAATGAAGAAAATAATTTTAATAGCGCTTGCTGGGATTTTATTTGGGGGTTGCTATACGCAGATAGGAACTATAAAAGAAGATGAAGGTTATTCAACATCCCAATCAGAAAAGGAATACCGGGATTACTCTAATTATAACTATGATTATAACTACGACGCGTGGTATTACTCAAGATATATTTATCGTTATTATCTACCTTACCCGAGATATTCTTTGTTTTTTAGGTACTACACTCCCGGCTTTGCAATTGGTTGGGGTGAATGGTGGTATTATGATCCATATTGGTTTGATTACTACTGGTGGGATTGGTATTGGTGGGATAGATATTATTGGTATTCATATTGGTATCTTCCAACATGGTATTATTATCCATGGTGGTATAGGGCGCCGATAATTATGGTAGTTAATAATTATCCATATTACTCTGGCGGTACAGGTGGAGCAGTTATATTAAAAACAAGAAATTTTGGCTCAACGCGAAATGGAACGCGTGATGAAAGGTCTGGCACGACTTCGGGAAGTTTAACTCCACCTTCAAGAAATGCACCTTCAGGGCAGTCCAGCGGAAGTTTGCAAGGTAGCTCAAATGATGAAGGTTTTAAGAAGAGATCGGGCTCGGGAAGAGAAGCACCATCAATTGAAAGAAGTAGAGGGGATGAAAGAACACGTGAGACAGGTTCTGTTAGAACGCCGTCAACACCAAGGGTTGTCCCAAGATCAGGTGATGGAAATTCGGAAACACCAAGACAAGGTTCAACGCCGCCACAGAGAACAGATCAACCAAGAAGGACAGGGACGAATAGAAATTCGATTCAAATTTACAGGGATTACAACACAGGAAGAAGTACATTGATTGAACCGCCTCAACGTAATTTCCAAAGGGAAAATACTTTAAGCAATCAACCGCCTCAGCCCCAACTTCGACAAAATAGTAATTTCATACAATCAGATCAAAGCCAAGAACATAGAAGACATTTAGGGAATAGAAGATGAAAAAGATATTTGGTTTTATTCTTATCTTGTTATCTGGTTGCTACACGGTTATAAAACATCCGAATGTGAATTTTGCCGATTCGTCTGGTGAAATTTATACTTCACATATTTCTTACAAAAGCAATTGTGTTGAGTGCCACTCTTCCTCGGCCATGATTTATTTTTATAATTTAGTTCCAGCGCATGTTTCATCTCCGTGGAGTTATTACAATACCCCGTGGTGGCTTTGGTGGTCGGGAAGTCCAGTTGACACTGTTCAAGTTGGCAGTGAAGCTTCCCCCGAAAGGTCGAGAGAATTTGGATCACATAGAGCAACATCTGATAATAATTCATTTAACCCTCCACCACCGACGAGAACACCACCGAAGTCTGGATCGGATTCTGGAACTAGCACTTCATCGACAATGGAAAAGGATGGGAAATCAAATTTAGGTGAAAGGAAGAATGAAAACTCAAGGGATCAAGGCAAGGAGGCGAAGCAGGATAGCAGTGAAAAAAGAAACATCGGGTCGAGAAGGCGATGAAAAAGTTAATTTTAGTTTTACTTTTATCGCTTAATTTTGTTTTTGCACAATTCCCTGATGATGCCCTTAGATATTCAACATTGAACTCTGGTGTTGGCGCAAGAGCTATTGGACTTGGTTTCACATATATTGGTGTTTCAGATGATTACTCAGCAATTTTTTGGAATCCAGCAGGGCTTGCCCAGATAAGAAGATTCGAATTTGCAGGTGGCTTAAATTATTTATCGCTTACCAATTCAGCAAGGGTTTTTGATTATTCAAATTTATTTGAAAACACCGCCACAAGTTTAAATACCGTAGCCCTTGTTCTCCCTGTTCCAACTATTCGTGGAAGTTTGGTTTTCGCTGGGGGTTATGTGTGTGTCACTGACTTTACAAATTCCCTTTCAATTTCGCTTTTTAAATCGCAAAGTTCAATCGTTCCATCACTTTATGACCCTGACCCAGACGTTGATCTTGCATGGAAGCTTGGGCTCGAGGATTCAACGGGCAAAACACAGATTTT
>NZ_CZVS01000040.1:0-19944 GCF_001535985.1 Candidatus Kryptonium thompsonii
ATCTTTTGGGGTTATGCCTTGCATTCGCTTCGCTTGACTTTTAATTACAAATTTCTAAAATTATATCACAATGCCAGGAGAAATGTTAACAATTGCAAAAAACATTAAGAAATACTAAGTAAAACTATGCATTTCTCATGGCAAGTTATCTAAACTTGCAGGTATTACTTTACATACAATCACCAAAATTGAGTTGGTGGCTACACCAAACCCCAGAATTGAAACTTTCAAAAAATTACTGACGCTTTGAGCGTTAGTATTGACAATTTAATGAGGTAAAGCCATGGAGAACTTATTAGACAATTTACAAGCCTTACTTAAAAAAGATGAACGGCTTGTTAGCGAAGGCGAGCTTTTAAGGAATAAAATTATAGGGCTTGCTTTGAAGTTAGATAAAGACCTCATTAAACTTCTTTTATCTGATAACAAAATGAAAGAAGTATTTTTTGTTGATATAGATGGCACTTTGATTTTTGACAAGGATAAATTTATTAAGTTTGTTTCTAATAAGCAATTTTTACCAGATAGTTATACCGCCTTTAAAAATAAAATTGGTTTAGTTGATGAAAAAGGAGAATTTATCAGTGAGAAAAAAGATGTAGTTTTATCTTGGCCTTATAAAGATTGTGTTTTAGAAGGTGGAATGACAAAAGAAGACCAAAAGCGAGATGAAATTTTCTGGAACGAAATTTTAGCGCCAGATGAAATTAGTCGTCTTTTAGATCCAAAAGTTTTTACCAACGCAAAAAGAATTGATAAAGATGGTGAACATAAATTTGATGGATTTAGAACCGATGAAAAAGGAGACATAAAAGACAATTTAATAATCAAAGGCAATAATCTTTTAGTCCTTCATTCCCTCAAAAAAAGATTTGCAGGAAAAGTAAAACTAATTTATATTGATCCGCCGTATAATCCAGATAATCCAAGAAATACCTTTACTTACAACAATAGTTTTAAACACTCTACTTGGTTGACTTTCATGAAAAATAGACTTGAGGTAGCGAAGTTGTTATTAAAGGACGATGGAGTTTTGCAGATTGCTATTGACGAAAATGAACAAGCGCGGCTCGGGGTCTTGATAGATGAATTATTTCATGGCTATGAAAAACACTGTATCACCATAGTACACAATCCCAGAGGAGTACAAGGTACCAATTTTTCTTATACGAATGAGTTTGTTTATTTTGTTTTCAAAAAAGGTTTAAAAGTTATACATAAAATCAAAAGGGATACTCCTCTAGTAGAAGAATTTAGAGACCATGGGGGAGAATCATTGAGGAGTGACGCAAAAAATTGTTTTTATCCAGTGTTAGTAAAAGATAATAAAATTGTAGGTTTCGGAGAAGTGCCAAGCGATGATTTTCATCCGAAAGGAAAAAATGTTAAAAGAGAGGATGGGACAATAGAGGTGTGGCCTATTGATGTTAAAGGAATAGAAAGAAAGTGGGTTTTTGCGAGACAAAGTATAGATGAAATTAAAGATAAATTATTTGTAAAGAGTAAGGATAACGGAGAAATTGATATTTTTAGAATAAAGGACGAAAAAATTCCACGCACTGTTTGGTTTGGCTCAAGATATGATGCAAGTACCCATGGATCAAAAATAGTTAATAAAATAATTGAGGGTAAAACAGTGAGTTTTCCAAAATCGCTTTATGCTGTTTATGATTGTATTTATTCAGTCGTTAAAACTGATAAAGAAGCAATTATTTTAGATTTCTTTGCTGGTTCCGGGACAACTGCTCATGCTGTAATGATGCTTAATAATGAAGATAGTGGCAATCGGAAATTTATTTTAGTAGAACAGTTAGACGAACACGTGGAGGTAGCAACACAAAGAATTAAAAACGAAATTGAAAAATTCGGCAAAGGCGATTTTGTCTATTTAGAACTTCTAAAATGGAATGAAAAATTTGTTGATGAAATTAAGAGAGCGGAAACAAAAGAGGAATTGAAAAAATTGTGGGAGCAAATGAAAGAAAAGGCATTTTTAAGTTATAAGGTCGATGTTAAAACAATAGATGAGCACGCTAAGGATTTTGAAGATTTGTCAATTGAGGACCAAAAAAGATTTTTGTACGAGTGCTTGGATAAAAACCATCTCTATGTAAATTACAGCGAAATTGATGATGAAGAGTATGGGGTAAGTGAAGAAGATAAAAAATTAAATAGGGGGTTTTATGGAAAATATCACGGATGAAGAATTACATCTACCATGGGACAATGATACACTTGAGAAGTTACTTCTGAAGGTTGTTCAAACTGGAGAAACAACCAAGGTTGATTTTAAGCAAACATTGAATCTTGACACCGCTGAGCAAAAAGCAGAATTACTTAAGGATATTTCTGCCCTTGCGAATAGTTATGATCAGGCTTATTACAATTATGGATTTATTATCATTGGGGTAAAGCAAAATAAATTAATAGGTACATCATTTACACAAGAAGTTGACCATTTGCAATCTCAAATTGATGAACTTGTAAAAAACTACATTGGACCCTTTATTACAACACATGTTAGAATATTTAATACCGAGGGCAAAACATGGGGAGCTATTGTAATTCCGCCCACAAAAAATGCCCCCCATGTTTTTATAAGAGATATCCATAACAAACACCGTGGCGATATTTATGTTCGTAGAGGAACAGTGACTGAGAAAGTTTTACCAGAAGATTTTCCTCGCTTCTTTAGGCACCATTTAGATGAATATACCTATGAACTGCGACAAGAAATAAAAGATGTTCGGTCTGAACTTGAAGAAATAAAAAGGAATTTGGTTTCTAAAGAAACTAGTCAATCCTTAGAGGTAAGTGGACGGAATACCCCCGGGAAAAGAATACCGGCTAGAAAAAAAACTGTCTCTTTATTGCAAGAGATTGAGAATATTTTTGCGTCTGAAGAAGATCCAATTAAAAATGGTTTAATTAAAGAAGCAAGAAAAGTACAGTCTTTTCTTGAATCTGATTCTATTCCATGGGATCTTCAAGTTCCTTCAAAAGAAGATGGACAGAAACTTTTTTCTGCCATTGAAAAAGAGGCAGAAATATATTGGTTAGCTTTATCAAAAATTCTTCTTAAAGATGACAAAGGAAAATATGATGAGGTGATTATTCAATCATTGAGATATCTTGCCCGTTATTATGAAGTACCGGTGGGCATAAGGCATACTGATTTAGGGCAATATATCCGATATTACCCACTAATTGTAAGCTTATATATCGTTTTTATCATTGGTGCGTTCAAGAAGAAACAATTTCTTTTAAAAAAGTGGCCGGCATTGAATTAGTGAGACGATCACTTTATGAAGAACCATATCCTATTGCTTATTCTTTGTTTTTTATTCGTCGTGCTGGCGAGGTTTTTCAAACCCAGTATGAAAGCTATCCCAATTCTCGATGGTGCGATCCGGTAGCTAGTTATATAAAAGTATTGTTTGATCGAAAGATTCATATTGATGATTATCTCTGGGATAAAGATGCGAATTTTTATATTAGAGAATTCCTCTTAAGTTTGCTGCCTTTAGATATAGTAGATAAAAACACCGGCACACCAGCTATTGGTCATCCGTCATCTGGACTTTTTATCTATATAAGTGATTCTATACCGGCTATTCGTAGATTTTTGAAGAACGAGAGCGGTTGGGTTGCTAAAATTTTTTATCGTCCTTTTGAAGAAATTCTAAAAAAATTTGATGAAACAGCAAAAAGGTTAGTGTCTGGGTTATGTTGGGCCAATGGATTTGTATCTGGTGCACTTGAAGCTGCTTTTCCAGAAAAAAATGAAAATAGGTGAATCAAAAAAGTAAAGTTATAAACTATGCTCTACGAAACTTTTAATTCAATAAAAGAATCATTTGGGGAGGATTATTTTACTTCAAGGATTGATCCGGAAATAGTTCAAAATCTTAATCCGAATTTTGAATTACGGGAATATCAAAAAGAGGCGTTAGGTAGATTTGACTTTTATTTTAGCGAATACCAAAAAAGAAAATTTCCGGTGCATCTTCTTTTTCATATGGCGACTGGGAGTGGAAAGACACTTATAATGGCGGCGAATGTTTTATATTTGTATAAACTGGGCTATCGCAATTTTATCTTTTTTGTGAATAGCGTAAATATCATTGAAAAAACACGGGATAATTTTCTAAACCCTTTATCAGAAAAATATCTCTTTGCTCCGAAAATTAAATTCGGAGATAAAGAAGTTTTTATCAAAGAAGTTCAAAATTTTGAAGGGGTAAATCCTGATGATATAAACATTATTTTTACTACTATTCAAGGTTTGCACATTAGAATGACCCAACCGAAAGAAAATGTTTTAACAGAAGAAGATTTTGAAGGAAAAGATATTGCTTTGATTTCAGACGAAGCACATCATTTACAAACAATAACAAAAAATCAGAAGGAACAGGAATTAGAGAAAAGCTGGGAATATACTGTTATTAAGAGAATTTTTGAAAAGAATTCCAAGAATATTTTGTTAGAGTTTACAGCTACAATTGATTTAGGAAATAAAAACATAAGAAAAAAGTACGAAGACAGAATTATCTTTCAATACGACTTAAAGCAATTTCGCTTAGATAAATATTCTAAAGAGATTGAAGTTTTGCAAGCAGATTTAGAGCCGATTGATAGAGCTGTGCAGGCGGTAATCTTAAGTCAGTATCGCAGAAAAATAGCTGAGAAATATAAACTACATTTAAAACCGGTAATACTTTTTAAATCTAAAAGTATTAGAGAATCAAAAGAAAATTACGATGGTTTCTTGGCAAAGATAAAAAATTTAAAGCCCAACGATTTAGAGGAAATACAGTCACGAGCTAAAGGAACGGATTTAGAAAAAGCATTTAACTATTTTAGGAAAGAGAATATAACTTTTGATAATTTAATTAAAGAACTTCAAGAAGATTTTTCTGAAGAAAAGGTGATGCTTTTGGATTCTGAAAATATTGATGAAGAGAAGCAGTTAAAACTTAATTCTTTAGAAAGTAAGAATAATGAAATTAGAGCAATCTTTGCAGTGAATATGCTTAATGAAGGTTGGGATGTACTTAATTTATTTGATATTGTCCGATTATACGATACGCGCGACGGAAAATGGGTTCGCGGGAAATATAAACCAGGTAATACAACAATAGGAGAGGCACAACTTATTGGCAGAGGCGCAAGGTATTTTCCATTCCAGTTGGATGAAACACAAGATAAATATAAAAGAAAGTTTGATGATGATATTGAAAATGAATTAAGAATTATAGAGACATTGCATTATCACAGCGCACATAATCCCAAATACATTGAGGAGATAAAGAGTGCCCTTACAGAAATGGGAATTATACCAGAAAAACATGTTCAAGTAGATCTATTTATTAAGGATTCTTTTAAAAAGACTGATTTTTGGAAAAACGGAGTGATTTTTATAAATGATAGGGTGCCGAATCTAAGGACAGAGATCTTTAGCTTAGATGATGCAAAAATTGAGCGAATTTATACATATAAGCTGAAAACTGGCGAACTTAGAGAAAATGTTATCTTAGAGGAAGAAAAGAAAGAAAAACTTACCAGAGATGTAGTGCTAAGTAAGAGGAAATATAAACTTTTAGACTTTGGAGAAAATATTATCAGAGGTGCATTAGATAAATTTGAGTTCTATAAATTTGAAACATTAAAAAAATATTTCCCCCACATCAAGTCGGTCAAAGAATTTATTTCTTCGTCTCAATATTTGGGTGGAGTTGATATAGAAATTTCAGGTCCAAAAGAAAAAATTGAAAAACTAACTCCAGCTGAGAAAATGGAGATAGCTTCATTCGTAGTTAAAAATATAGCGGAGAAAGCAAAAGTGAACACTTCAGAATTTGTAGGGACAACTCTTTTTAAAGCAAGATTGCTACGGCAAGTTTTTAAGGATAAAAAAATCAAAATAGACATTGATGAGGTCGATACTAAAGAATTAAAAGACATCAATTTGGCCGAGAAAGATTGGTATGCTCAGAATGTATTTTATGGCACAGAGGAGGAACAGAAATTTATCAGTTTTATTGATGGATTTATAGAAAGGTTGAGACAAAAATATTCGGAGATAGCACTGCTTCGCAATGAGAAATATTTTCAGGTGTTTGATTTTGATGAGGGAAGACCATTCGAACCGGATTTTATAATGCTGTTGAGGGAGAGAAGCAAAACAATCAAGATTTACCAAATTTTTATTGAACCCAAAGGAGATCAATTTAAAGATAGTAAGGGAAGGTTTGAAAATTCCAAAGAAGGATGGAAACAGAAGTTTTTGCTTGAGTTAGAGGATAGAGCAGATACAGATTTAAAATTTGAAAATAAACATTTCAAGCTTATTGGCTTACCCTTCTATAATGAGAAATTAAAAAAAGAATTTGAACAAGCTTTAGAAAGTAAAACACTTTCATAAATTATGGATACCCTTTGTTCTTACTTTTTTAGCCCGTTGGTCCTTGAAAAATTTTTGGCTTTGCCAAAGAGCAGACAGGCAAAATGAAAGGAAAGGTTTAAGTGTTATTCCCACCAATGAATCTTTGCCCGCCTGTTGTCCTGCAAAATGGAATTGTCGCCCGCAGAGCGACGATTATAAATCGCAGTCCGGATTTTCATCAAAATAAGTTCAGATTTTTTAAGACATACCACTTCACAAATGCTTACTTAAATCACAAAACATGGGCTCAACAAGACGAACATAGTCCGCCATCTTCATCTTCACAACATCGTTGTGAGTCCCACCGTTAAAACTTATCTCATCATTTGCTTTAAATCTTTCATCAACATAAACAGGAACATCATATAAATTCCCAAACGGAGGCATCGCACCAGTCTCACAATCCGGGAATAACTCCCTAAATTCAGATTCACTTGCAAGTGTTAAATTTTCAACATTCAAAATCGACTTCACCTTTTCAAAATTCACCCTATGATCAGAAGGAACAACAAGCATAAAAAATTTACCATCCGACTTAACGATAACACACTTCGCAAATTCCTTCCCCTTAATATGAACGCTGGCTGCTACCTCCTGTGAAGTAAAAGCGGTTGAATGAACGATGGTGATATACTTCACCCCGTTTGAATCAAGATAGTTTTTCAACCTTTCACAGATCGCCATGGCAGGACCTCCATTTTGAGTTATATTTCTCAGCTGGTCAGATGCGAGAGGAATTCATCTGAAAGAAATTTACTCCCTAAAACTAAAAAAATCAATCACTTCCCCCAACAGAAGAACCTGTGTAGATTACTATCTTCTGCCCCACCTTTATCAAATTCCCCGTTAAACCATTCCATCTCTTAATATCGCTAACCTTTACATTATATTTCTCCGCAATAGAGCTCAAAGTATCTCCCCTCTTAACTCGATAAATAACTCTCCCATCCATATTATTAACCCTCGTCCTATTTACTCTAAAACCTACATTAGAGTATGAACGAACTCCTGAAATATCTGGCACCAGAATAACTTGTCCAATCCGCAAAGACCTTGGTTTAACCTTGGGATTAAAACTATATAGAATTTCAAGCGGAACACCATATTTTCTAGCAATCTTATTGAGCGTCTCTCCTTTCCCTACCTTATGAACTATTAAATTTCTTTTCTCATCATCTGGCAAGGCATTATAATTAGCCATAAAAATTTCCTTCTTCCCCTTTGGAATTTTCAATGTATACTGATGTGGTGGTGTATATCCACGGATGAGCTCGGGATTTAGCTCAAGCAAAGTTTCAAGATCAGTTTCTGCGCATTCTGCGATTTTCTTCAAGCTAACACTTGCATCTGTTACCACTTCATCATATTCAATTGGGTCCTCATCTGTAACTGGAAATTTAAAACCATACTTTTCGGGTTCAAGTGCTATCAAAGTAGCAGCTATATACTGCGGTACATAATTTCTTGTCTCCCTTGGCAAATATCTTCTTATTTCCCAAAAATTATAAGCGCCGGCTTTTCTTATTGCTCTTTGAACCCTCCCTGCACCAGAATTATACGCAGCTATCGCCAAGTGCCAATCTCCAAATAACTCATAGAGATCTTTAAGATGTTGGGCAGCTGCTCTCGTTGATTTCTCTAAGTTCCTTCTCTCATCATACCACCAGTTTGATTCAAGCCCATATAATCTTCCTGTTCCTTTGACAAATTGCCATACCCCAACCGCTTTAGCTCTTGAAACCGCAAATGGATTCACCCCACTTTCAATCATACAAAGATAGATTAATTCCTCAGGTAGATTATACTCAGCAAAAATTTTCTTAAACATCGGCCAGTACTTCGCAAGTCGGTTCAACCATAACTCCATAAAATACCGACCACCATTCTGGAAATAATCAAGATAACTTTGAACATATTCATTTATCACAAGCGGAATCGTCGTTTTAATCTTAACGATTTCTTCACTTTTCAACTCAACCTTCAAACTATCAACCTTTTCAGCAATTTGATTAAGCTTATCTTGAATGTTTGATATATACTCTTGAACCATTCCCCCCTGCAAGAGTGAATCAAACTTTGAAACATATCTTTGATAAAAGCTTAATACTTCCCCGCTTATGGTCTCAAAATCTTTGCTCAACTCAACTTCACTTGTCCTCGAAATTTCATCGAGTTTCTCCATTGCATCATGAATTATCTCAACTGCAGAAATCGTATCCCCCTGATTGATGTATTCAAGCGCAAGCTTATACTCCCTCCTAACTTCATCCAAGATTTTCGCCGTCGTTAATGAATCATATATTAAAATATCATTTTTCAAAAGGTGCTTTTGGTTATCAACTGTCGAAGTATCCTTAACAATCGAAATTGTTGAATCTGGGAAAGAGCAAAAACTCGTTGTATCTGGATTCTGTGAAGCTTGCGTTTCCTTTAAAATGTCGTTTTTAACAGCACAACCATAAATGACAAAAACAATGAAAAACAGTAAAAGTTTTTTATGCATCTCACCTCCAAAAATTTTGAACATGTTTCTGTCTATCGCTAAGATATTAATTTGAAAGAACAAAATCAAGGAAAACACAGATTTTACCGAGAGTTTGAGATATTCCGAATTGTTTTTTAGAAGCGCTTAATTTATATTTTATCAAGTAAAATCAAACTCAAAGTGGTCATTTGCTTAATGTTTCGAACATACTTGTTTGCCGAACCGATAAAATTGGTGATGTGGTGTTAACTTTGCCTGTTATGAATGCTTTAAAGAATTATTACCCCGAATCTAAAATAACTTTTCTAGTAAGCGAATATACAGCCGAAATCGTTGATGGACACAGAGCCATCGATGAGATTATGATTTACAAGCCTGAAGAGAATGTTTTTCACCTTGCGAGAAGAATAAAGCAAAAAAAGTTTGACCTCGCAATTGTCGTTTTTCCCGTCTTCAAAGTTGCCCTTGCGCTGTGGATTGCTGGCGTTCCAATAAGAGTCGGAACTGGCTACAGATTTTATTCTTTCCTTTTTAACAAAAGAGTTTTCGAACATAGAAAATACGCCGAAAAACACGAAATTGAATATAACCTCAACTTGATTAAAGCAATTGGAGTTAAGGTAGACGAAATCAAATTTGACATATTCATACCCAAGTCCTCATTTGAAAAAGTGAGGGAAATTTTAAACAGAAATGGTTTAAGCGAAGGGGATTACATAATAATTCACCCTGGGAGCAAAGGCTCAGCACGAGATTTAAAACCAAGCAAATTTCGGGAATTAGCGCAAAAGTTAAGTGATTCGGGTTTTAAAATTGTTATAACTGGAAGCGAATCTGAGAAAGAACTCGCTAAATTTGTAAGCGATGGATTAAAAAATGTTTACAACTTTGCTGGCTTATTTAACCTAAAGGAGTTATCTGCATTGATAAAATGCGCGACTATTTTCATATCGAATTCAACAGGACCAATTCACATAGCAAGCGCTGTTGGAACCACCGTTGTTGGATTTTATCCGCCGATCAAGGTAATGAGCCCAAGACGATGGGGTCCTTACACAAACGATAAGATTATCTTCATGCCAAATGTCCCTTTTGAATGTAAAAAATGCATCGGCGAAAAATGTGAATTTTTTGATTGTATGGATTTGATAAGCATAGACGAGGTTGTAAACGCAATAAAAGAAAAGCTTAAAATCAATGTATAAAATTTTGAGCTTTCCACTTGTTTTCTTGGTTGCTATCTTTTTTAAGCAGAACTTAGACGAAAAAACAATTCAATTTAACAGCAGAAAAATTGAACATAACGCTTTTAAGGTTGGCGAACGTTTGCTTTACGATGTGAAGTACCAATTTATCAAGGTTGGCGAAGCGGAGATTTCTCTATCTGAGATAGTTGAATACAACGGTCGCAAGTGTTACCGTGCCGTGTTTAAAGTTTGGTCTCTGCCGTTTTTCTCGGTGTTTTATAAGGTTGATGATAGATATGAAAGTTTAATTGATGTTGAAGGCATTTACCCGTGGAGATTTGAGCAACGCATAAGGGAAGGCGGATATAAACGTGATTTCTACGCTGAGTTTGACCATGTTAATTTGATAGCAAAAACATCAGAAGGAATTTATCCAATTCCACAATATGCACAGGACGTTTTCTCGGCTTTTTACTACGCAAGAACACAAGACTACTCAAATAAAAAAGTTGGAGATAGAATAAAACTCGAAAACTTCTACAGAAATAAGACATACCCGCTTGAAATTAAATACCTTGGGGAGCAAACTGTTGAAGTTAAAGCTGGGAAGTTTAAATGTGTTATAGTTGAACCATTGATAGTTGAAGGTGGACTTTTTAAAGCAAAGGGAAGATTTCTCTTATGGATAACAAATGATGCTAAAAAAATCCCCGTTAAAATGACAGCCGAGATACCGATAGGAAACATAACGGGTGAGTTAAGAGAATTTGAAAACATTGAAAAAATAGATGCAAAGATAGAGTGATGAAATCAAAATATGAAAAAATAGACCTTTCAAAGGTCAAAACGATCACAATTAAAAACAGGAAAAGCAAAGTTAACACAGCAGAATTTGCAAAGGTATTTGATCCTAAAACGCAAAGTTTTTCAGAGTTCATCGACTCGCTCCCGGAAATACTTGTGGCAAAAGATTTAAAAATTCTCGTTGACAAAATTGTAAATGCTTATGAAAAAAATAAACTTGTCATCTTTTTGATTGGGGCTCATGTTATAAAAGTTGGGCTTGCACCGCTTTTGATAGAACTTAGCAAGCTTGGGGTCTTAAAAGCAATTGCCATGAATAGTGCATCTGCTATTCACGATGTTGAAATCGCCTTGTTCGGTCAAACTTCAGAAGATGTGGCTGAAAATATAATGGACGGAAGCTTCGGCATGGCAAAAGAAACCGGGGATTTCATAAATCTCACACTTGAATATTACTGTAAAAATTCAGATCTCGGCTACGGTGAAGCTCTTGGGAAAAAATTAAACGAGGTCGATGCCCCAAATAAAGATTATAGCGTTCTCGCTTCACTTTATAATTTAGATATACCTGTGACAGTTCACGCTGCTATTGGAACTGATATCGTCCATCAACAACCAACGATGGATGGCTCCATCACAGGTGAGATGAGCTTTAGAGATTTCAAAATTCTTTGCAATGTTTTAACAAAACTTGATCAAGATGGGGTGGTCGTAAATGTTGGCTCTGCAGTCATAATGCCGGAAGTTTTCCTTAAGGCTTTAACCATAGTTCGCAACCTTGGGTACAACGCCTTCGGATTTACAACAGCGAATTTTGATATGCTGAGACATTACAGACCAACAGTTAATGTTATACAACGACCAACCCAAGGTGGAGGTCAAGGTTTTATGATAACAGGTCATCATGAAATAATGATACCACTTTTGGTAGCAATGATAAAAAGTAAAATTTGAAGAACAGAATGGAGCAAGAAAATTTTGATCAAAAAATAGAGAAACCCCAAAGCTCTCTTAAGGCTTCCCCAATTGCGATGACCTTAATAGCGCTTGGGACAGTTTTCATATTATACCAGTTTTTCGGAGCAAGTTTAACTTTTCTGCTTTTCGGTGGTTTGAACGAAGCAAATGTCCAAAACTTCAGGTTGATGACTTTGATTTCTCAATTTTTATTTATCTTTATCCCAACTTTATTGTTCGCAAGATGGCAAGAAATTGGGTACAAGGAAATCTTCAAACTTAAAGCGCCATCTTTATTTGAGCTTGCTCTTACAATAATTGGGACTTTAGCACTTCAAAATATAGCACAAATCTATCTTTATGTTCAGGACATTATCATACCAATTGAAAAACTTGGTCCCATTTTTGAAACAATGCGGAAGCTCATGGAACGAACTTATTCAATTTTAATCTCGGCAAAATCACCACTTGAATTTGCCTTCGTCGTTCTTGTTGTAGCGCTTACGCCCGCCATATGTGAAGAGTTTTTTGTTCAGAGGCCTTGTCCAATACAACTTATCAAAAGCGAGCAACTACAAACTTGGGTTTATCATAACTGGGGTCATTTTTGCAATGTATCATACAAACCCGTTCAACTTTATCCCTTTAGTTGCGCTTGGGGTTTATTTTGGCTACCTTGTTTATAAATCTGGAAGTATATATCTTTCAATAATTGCTCACTTTGTAAATAATTTCAGCGCTGCTTATCTTTATTATGCCATCGGATCGGAAGGTATAATTCCAAACAATAGTTTAGCTTTATTTACAACGATGTTTTTTTCGATAGCGATTTTCATTGCTTCAATTTACATTTTTGAAATTTTACATGTAAACAAAACTCAAAATTAAACAGAAAATGCCTAAGTGTCCGCTTTGCGGTTTTGTGTATCCGGAAGGTGTAACCGCTTGCCCGGATTGTAATATAAATTTGATCGATGAAAAGCCCGAAATATGTATATATTGCGGTGCAGAAATTGAACCGGGTTTGCTCTATTGCCCTGAGTGCGGTAAAATTTTCTTAACAAGAATTTTTGAACCTGAAGATGAAATCGAATGCGAAGAACATCTTGATAAGCCAGCTGTTGGAATTTGCGTTGTATGTGGAAAACCCATTTGCAAAGAGTGCGCAATTGAAGTTGATGGCAAAATTTACTGCAAAGAAGGGAACCACAAGCAATATAAAGAGGAATGGTCTATCGTCTACACAACCCAATACGAATATGAAGCTGAAATGCTAAAAGCAAACCTTGAAAGCGCTGGTATTCCATGTGTCGTTTTCTCTACAAAAGATCACACTTACTTTATGACGGTTGGCTTTGGAATAGTTAAAGTGCTTGTCCCAAAAGACAAGAAAGATATTGCACTCAAAATAATTGAAGATCTCAAGTACAGCGATGAGGATTATTACGAATAAAAATCGGGTGAAAAATTGAGTAATCTCACCATTCGAGTCTTGGTTGCAGTCGTTGGCATACCTTTAATAATCCTTATAACGCTTTATGGAAAATTGCCTTTTCTTATTTTCGTTCTTCTCATATCCACCCTTGCAACATATGAATATTACAAGCTCGCCACTCATAAAAATTCATCCCCGATCATCTTGATTGGAATGTTTACAATTTTAATAATTGATTTAATTTTTTACCTTGGCGAAGTTCAGCACTTAATATCACTTTTCATTTTAGCGATTCTTTTAACTGGGCTTGTTGAATTGTTTAGAAAACCCAAACCCAATGGATGGTCAGCCATTTCAAATCTTGCGACGACCCCATTCCCAATTTTTTATATTGGATTATCGCTTGGAACATTGATTGGTTTAAGGGAAGCTAAATATTATGACTATTTCAAAGGTGGTGTTTTTATAATTTCAATCTTTGCGATAATATGGATTTGCGATACAGCAGCATACTTTGTAGGTAAGTCATTGGGAAAGCGAAAGCTTTATGAAAGGGTAAGTCCGAACAAAACAGTTGAAGGATTCATTGGAGGTTTGATTTTTGCCTTTTTATCATCATTCATAGCAAGGTATATGGTGCTTGATTTTTTAACAATCTATGATGTCGTTGCGATAGCGATAATTGTTGGGGTTTTCGGACAGCTTGGGGATCTTGTTGAATCTTTAATTAAGAGAGATGCTGGTGTTAAGGACTCATCAAATATAATTCCGGGGCACGGTGGTGTTTTTGATAGATTTGATAGTTTGATTTATGTTGCCCCGCTTGTTTATCTTTATTTTACAACTTTAAAATAAATTTTGTACTCATGTGAGAAACGGAAGGAAGAAAATACATGTTTTGACGCTTGGTTGTCCCAAAAACCTTGTCGACTCAGAAATTTTAATAAGCAGATTGAAAGATAACTTTAAAATCGTTGAAAAGCCGGAAAAAGCCGAAATTGTGATAATAAATACCTGTGGCTTCATTGAATCCGCAAAACAAGAGTCAATAGATAAAATTTTTGAGGCAATCTCGCTTAAAGAGAAAGGAAAGGTGGAAAGTGTTTATGTAATGGGTTGCCTATCTGAGAGATATAAAAATGAACTTGAAAAAGAGATACCGGAGGTTGATAAATTTTTCGGCGTCGAACAATTCCCCGAGATTTTAAATGAACTCAGAGTTGATTATAAATATGAACTGCTTGGGGAAAGGGAAATTTTAACAACTGGGCATTTTGCTTATCTTAAAATTTCTGAGGGTTGTGACAATCCCTGCTCCTTTTGCGCTATACCTTTAATTCGTGGCAGACATGTAAGCCGTCCGATGGAGGAGATAATTAAAGAAGCCGAAAAACTTGCATGGAAAGGTGTAAAAGAGTTAATAATTATCGCACAGGATACAACTTACTATGGTCTCGATATCTATGGTGAGAGAAAACTTGCTGAGCTTTTACTTAAACTTTCCCAGATTGATGGAATTGAATGGATTCGGTTAATGTATGCATTCCCATCCAAATTCCCCGAAGAAGTTATAGATGTGATAGCGCAAAATCCTAAAATTTGCAAATATATCGATATCCCAATCCAGCATATTTCCGATAAAATTTTAAAGTCGATGAGGCGAGGAATCACAAAACGAAAAACGATCGAACTCCTTGAAAAAATCAGAGAAAAGATTCCAGATGTCGCCATAAGGACGAGTTTGATAGTTGGTTATCCTGGCGAAACTGAAGAAGAATTTGAAGAATTGTTAAATTTTGTCAATGAATTTAAGTTTGATCGTCTCGGTGTTTTCACATATTCGCAGGAGGAAGGAACGCCTGCTTTTGAACTTGGCAATCCTGTTCCAAGCGAGGAAAAAGAAAGAAGAATGGCTTTAATTATGAAAGCACAACATGACATCATAATTGAGAAGAACGAAAAAATGATTGGAAGGAAGCTTAAGGTTTTGATAGATAAAAAAGAGAAAAATTATTATGTAGGTCGAACGCAATGGGATGCCCCAGAAATTGACCTTGAAGTCTTGGTTGAGGGAAAAGATTTAAAGGTTGGGGAATTTTATCAAGTTGAAATTTACGATTTTTTTGAGTATGATTTAATTGGACGAGTTGTTCAATCATGAGTCTGAAGAGATTTTTAAGAAACAAACTGAAAAATATTTTTGTTAAAAGTTTTTGGAATAAAAATTTAAAACCGATTTCAAGTCGGGTGGAGAAAAAATGAAAAAACTAATTTTAATTTTGCTAATTCTCATAGGCTCGGTTGTTTACTCACAAGTTGAGACGAGTTCACCCAGAAGCTACGCAATGCCCCAGTTTTACTTCAGCGCACTCAATTTCGCTGGGGATATGAGTCAAAATGGGAGCAGAGTTGATATCTATGTTCAGGTCCCGTATGAATATCTTCAATTTGTAAAAGAAGGTGATCGTTATGTTGCTAGTTATGAAGTTGATGTCCGAATCATAACGCCAAAGGGCAAAGATGTGGTTGAAAAAGTATGGACGCAGAAAGTAATAGCGGATAACTTTGATCAAACGACTTCAAGGGCTTTCTGGGATATATCACAGGCATTTTTGAATCTTCCATTTGGCGAGTATAAAATTAGTGTTCAAGTAATCGATATTGATACAAAGCGAGGGCTTAAAAAAGAGGGCACAATAAGCGTAAGAAATTTTGCTCAAAGACCGATAACGATAAGCGACTTGATGATGGTTTCATCTGTAAAGGTTGAAGATGGCGTCAAAACAATAGTTCCTAATGTGTTAAACACAATATCCACTTCTGGCGATAAGAATTTTTACCTTTTCTTTGAGGTTTATAACAACACTAACATCTCGGATTCCGTCGATATAACTTACAAGATTGATAAAATAAAGAAGCGCAAGAGGGAACAAGACGTTTCTTTTACAGGAGCAGTGAAGGAATTCATTAAACCTGGAAAAAATTCAATCATATTTGAAGTTTCCGAACCAAAAATTGGCTTTGGTGATTATATAATTTCTGTTCAGGTTAAAATGTCATCGAATCCGGACTATTATTTTACAGCTCAAAGAGGATTCGTGGTCAGATGGCATGAAATTCCAGAGTTAATAACTGATCTTGACAAAGCAATTGAACAACTCGTTTATATTGCAAAACCAGAAGAGCTTAACTATATCAAATCAGCACAAGATGACACAGAGAAAGAAAAAAGGTTTCTTGAGTTCTGGCGCAAGAAGGATCCAACGCCAAATACGGTTAAGAATGAACTTATGGAAGAATATTACAGCAGAGTTAAGTATGCAAATGAACACTTTGGGCATTACCTTGAGGGATGGAAAACAGACATGGGAATGGTTTATATAATTTTCGGACCACCAAGTAGTGTTGATAGACACCCATTTGACATTAATGCTAAACCATATGAGATATGGTACTATTACGAAATCAACAGAAGATTTATCTTTCTCGACGAGACAGGTTTCGGAGACTACCGTTTGATAACCCCACTCTGGGATGAATGGACAAGAAATATTTGGCGTTAATCAAAAAAAGTCCATATAACGCCAAATCTTAAGCTTCTATCCTGCATTGGGTAGAAAGCCGTGGTCATATATCTTGAATTTGTAACATTAGCAAATGTTAAAAATATAACTGCGCTTTTCACTCTCCCACTCAAGAAGAAATCAAGCGTTGTAAATTTCTTCAACTCATATTTATCCTGAACAAACATAAGACTTGAATTGATAAATTTATAGCCAGTGAATTTGTCCGAAACTCTTGCCCTGATGCCTGCCCTTAAATTTAAAGTTCGAGTCAGCTTGCCATCGAAGAAAAATTCAGCTTTGATGAAATATCTTGGATACGGCTTTGTCACTTTATTAAGGATTAAAGATGAGTTAACAACTAAATTTAACTTCCAGAGTTTAACACTGGCATCTACGTCGCCAAATGTTCGGCTTAAATAAGTTCTATAAAATGATGAATCTTGAAAAACAAGGAAATTGAAAATTTTTCTGTTTTGAACTTTAATACCAAGGGCGAAGTTTTCATCATTTGCTTTCATCCCAATTTCATAAACTCGATGCTTTTCGAATTCAACCGAGTTTGTTATAAACTGTTCAAGTAAAGTTGGAACTCTATACGAATGTGAAAATCCAGCATAAAAATTTAAATTGCCCAACTTTGTTTCAGCTCCGAAACCGTAAGCTGAAACCACCCTATTGAGAAGATTTTCAACCTTGAAAAATAAGGAAAGCCCAAAACTTGAAAAATTTAAAGAAGAGTTCAAAAATGATGTGACAGACAAAATCGAACGTGAACCAGGCAGAATATAGCCAGTTGAAAGAGAGTCGTTCAATAAATCGATCTTCAAATTGTTTTTTTGAAGTTCAAATCCAGCGTTTAAATTTACAAGCCAAAACATACTTTTAAAGTTTAACTTAAAGCCGTAAAAATTTGAAATTCGTTCATTTGGGTCTTTTATCAAACTAAGCCTATCTTTTTGAAAAGTATGGTAAACTGTAAAGTTAATCACAGTAGTCGAATCCAATTTATAAAGTGATGTCAAAGTCAGATCGTTTCTTTTCGACGATAAATTTGAGCTTGATTCAATAACAGGGGCAATCCTTTCGTTGTAGATTACATCTTCAGCTTCAGGTGATGCTTTAGTTGTATCGATTCCCCCGTTTAAGCCCATGTTAGTTGTCGTATAAATATTTAGAAGTGAGATATTTACTCCGTGTCGGGGAATCCAGAACGAGTTTATGAATAAGTTCCAAGCATCATATTGTGAATTGACAAACCTACCAGCTGACACACTTCTTCGGAAACCAAAGGTTAGATTTAAATTTCTATAAAAGTTATATGAAAAGCTTCCGTCCGCTGCAATTAGGTCGTAAGCGTCTTCAATGTATCGTATTCTTGTAATGGGTCTTTGTGTGAAAATGTTTTTAAAGATATAGTTTGAAGCCGACGAATTTGAATTTTGAAATATGGAACTGGAGTAATCCTTTACAGTTTCAATTTTATAAATATTGTCAAGCGGAAGCATGTGAAAGGATTGATACGGATAAACATAACCACTCAAAGTTCTTCCATTCAGAAAAAAGTGGGAAGAGCGCATGTCGGCAAAGTTAAAATTCAGATTGACAGGCTTTCCATTTTCGCCAAGCTCGTTTGAAAAAACATTGAAGTTTAAATTGAAGATATCCAACGCAAATTTATAATCTAATCTCTCAATCTGTTCAATTTTTATCTCAGCGACCTTAGAAAATGTTGGGAGTTTGGAGATCTCAAAAAAATTAATTGTATCTTGTTTTGATTGAGATAGAAGGGGGGTCGAGAGTAGGAAGAGAAGGATGAAAAGTTGCATTTTTATGAAAACTTATTGATTTTTTGTGAATAAATTTATCAAACATCGTCGAATTTTTCAATTAAAGATATTTTGAGCGGTGTTATTATTTGGTTTTTCATTGTTTATTTCAGTCCAAATTTTTATATTTATCAACGAGTTTAAAAATAAAAATTTTGTGAGATGAGTTTACAAGCACTTGTTTTCTTTGTCTCCGCTCTCATTGCAATAGTTTCAGCAATTCTAATGATAACACGAGCCAATCCCGTAAAAAGCGCAATTTTTTTAATTATCAATTTTCTTTCACTTTCGATTATATACCTTACTTTAAATGCACAGTTTATAGCTATCATCCAAGTTTTAGTTTATGCTGGCGCAATAATGGTTTTGTTCGTATTCGTGATAATGTTACTTAATTTGCAAGATGAGAAAAGGTTATCAGATAAGCTCGACATAAGAAAAGCAATCGCCTTTTTGTTTGTATTGCTCGTCTTCAGCAGAATTGCGCTTGGATTGGGTAAATCTGCAAGCGGAAGGTTCTTGGAACAAGCTAAAAATTCGGTTGAGCTAGGAAAAGTTGAGTCCATTGGTGAAAAATTATTTACAAGTTATATCCTACCATTTGAAATCACATCTTTAATTTTAATCGTTGCGATAGTTGGTTCGATTGTTCTCGCTAAAAGAAAATTCGAGTAGCCTTGCTATATGAGAATGCTTACCAAACTAATTAAAACAAACCTGGGCGTGTCATGATACCTTTGTCATGGTATTTATTTTTGAGTTTGATTCTTTTCACCATCGGAGTTTTGGGCGTTCTGATAAGGAGAAATGCAATCGTCATTTTCATGTGCATTGAGTTGATGTTAAACTCTGTAAATCTTGCCCTTGTTGGATTTTCAAGCTACATCGGAAATGAAATTGGACAAATGCTTGTCTTTTTTGTGCTAGTTGTCGCAGCTGCTGAAGTTTCAGTTGGACTTGCAATTATAATCGCAATCTTTAGGAACAGACTAACTGTTAACATTGACGAGATAAATTTACTAAAATGGTAAATTAAAAAAAGAGGCACCTGAAAATGCATAAGTATATCGGACTTGCGCTCATATTTCCACTTGTCGGTTTCATCATTAACGGTTTATTTGGGTGGAGAATAAAGAAAGAAAAAGTAATTGGATGGTTTGGAAGTTTAACTGTTGGAGCTTCATTTATTGTTTCATTTCTTATCTACCTTGAACTTGTTAGGTTGCCATTTTACGAACG
>NZ_CZVS01000041.1:0-19893 GCF_001535985.1 Candidatus Kryptonium thompsonii
GCTGGTTTGATAAACCTATTGGCAAAGATTGTAAAGCCATTGACAAAACGACTCTTTCCCGATATCCCTCCCGAACATCCAGCAATAGGCGCAATCATAATGAACATCTCAGCGAATATGCTTGGACTTGGAAACGCTGCAACTCCACTTGGTTTAAAAGCAATGGAAGAACTCCAAAAACTTAATCCGAAAAAAGATACCGCAAGTGATTCAATGGTAACATTCCTTGTGATAAATACAAGCGGAATGACCTTAATTCCAGCAACAGCAATTGCCGTAAGAGCTGCGCTTGGTTCAGGTGATCCCGCTGCAATAATAAGCACGACAATTGTCGGTGGATTCGCCGCAACAATTGCAGGGGTAACCGCCGCTAAAATACTCCAACGCCTTAAAATCTTCAAAAAGGAACTCGAAGAAAACAACGAAAATAAAAAGGAAGTGGAAGGATGAGTTTCAAGGAAATAATGAACATAATTTCAATCGTAGCCATACCCTTTGTGATCTTTACTTTTTTAATCTATGGCTTTGCGAAAAAAGTCAAAGTCTACGAATCATTTGTCGAAGGTGCAAAAGAAGGATTTAACGTCGCTGTTAGAATAATTCCCTATCTTGTTGCGATGCTTGTTGCAATTGGAATTTTCAGGGCAAGTGGAGCGATGGATGTCCTTGTTGCAATTTTAAGCCCTTTGACAAACTTGATTGGTTTTCCAGCGGAAGCTTTACCAATGGCTTTGATGCGTCCCTTATCAGGAAGTGGTTCTCTTGGGATTATGACAGAGATAATGAAAACGCACGGACCTGATTCCTTCCTTGGGCTTTTAGTTTCAACAATGTATGGAAGCACAGAAACAACCTTCTATGTCCTTGCGGTTTACTTCGGTTCTGTAAATATAAGAAAGACAAGACACGCTGTGATCGCAGGTGTGATCTCGGACATAGCAGGCTTGCTTACTGCATTTTTTATTTGTAAATTAGTTTTCGGATAAAAACCAAAAATAAAAAAAGGAGAGATCAAAATGAAAAAAACGGTAATTTTACTACTTGCCATAACATTGTTAACCTCTGCGTATTCCCAACGCAGAGTTCAAAGGGAACCAATTCAACAGAAACCCCAAACAACGGGCGAATTTTCAGGTGGAATTGGACTTTCATGGTTTGATGGGAAACCGTATTATTTGCTCAACATCTCGCCCGAAATCGCATTTGGAAAAATTGGGGTTGGTCTTGATGTAAATTTAAGAATTGGCGTAAATGATGGAAAAATAAGAAACGAAGATTGGAATGAGCCCTATGACTTCTTAAGGGCGATAAGATATGTAAGATATGGTTTAAAAGGCGAGCCACTTTACGCACGACTTGGGGCATTAGATTACGCAAGATTGGGACATGGAACCATCGTTTATTACTACAAAAACAACGCAAGCTATGACGACAGAAAAGTTGGGCTTGAGTTTGATGTTGACTTTGGAAAATTTGGGTTTGAATCCGTCATCAGTGATTTGAAGAAAGTTGGTGTTTTTGGAGTTAGAGGATATGTTAGACCTCTTAAATTTACACCTGCTGGCAATATCCCAATAATTGGAAGCATTGAACTTGGAGCAACTTATGCAACTGACCTCGACAAGAGCGCGATTGCTCATTATGACCCCGTCAAAAGGGAAATAGTTCAAGACTGGGAAAGACCTGATGTTATTGGCTTTGATATTGGACTTCCAATTGTAAAGACAAAAATTTTCGGATGGGATGTTTATTTTGATTATGTTAAGTTCTTAAACTACGGCAGCGGAATTGCATACGGAAGCAATTTTGAATTTAGAGGACTTGGTCTCTTAAATATCGGTGCAAAAATTGAAAGAAGGAATTTTGGAGATCAATTCTTACCAAGCTATTTCAACTACTTCTATGAAGTTGAGAGGTTTAACCTAAGAGATACAGTCAACGCAACAAGTAAGTTGCAAAATCTAAAGCTCGCAAAAAAGACAGCAGGCACTTATGGAGAGTTAATTTTCACCATTCTTGGACAGTTACAAATCCTTGGAAGTTATCAACAACTTGATGCGACACCTGAAAGTGGAACTTTGCACTTAGACCTTGAATTTCCACAAGTTTTGCCAACAATCGTATTTGATGCTGGATACGATCGGAGGAATATAAAAAACTTTGGGGATGCTTTCAGACTTGATGAACGCTCCCTTTTGTATGCAGAGGTTGGGTATAAACCAGTTAAATATATTGTTATAAGCATGCTTTACCAATGGACATTCAAACCTATAAGAGTTGGTGATCAAACGAAGTACGAAGTTCAAAAACGGGTTGAACCAAGGGTATCGTTTGTATTTCCGTTCGGAGGGAAGTAAAAAAACTAAGGGCGTCGATCAGACGCCCTTTTTAATTAATCTTTGCGAAGTTTTAAAATAGCATTGTAAACCAGAGCCAGTATAACTCCACCGATAAATCCATCAATAAACCCTTCAATTAATCCAATAAATGCACCCGCTAAACTAATGGTATAAAATGGGAATAACTTGCTCAAGAACGCGCTTCCCCTATCACCTTGTAAAAAAAGAATAATTGTAGCTGCAAAAATCGCAAGCCCTTCAATGACCCCAAGCCCAACTCCGAGGGCGATAGGATTAATTCTTTGGTAATTCATTTTGGATTTTATTTTTAATTTCGTCAATTAATTGGACTTTAAAAAGCATGCTTAAACGCATTATCTAAATCTTCGATTAAATCATCGACATTTTCCAATCCCACTGAAACTCTGATCAAAGAATCTGTGATGCCTATTTTCTCCCTTTCATCCTTTGATAGATAAGCATGGGTCATAGTTGCTGGATGCTCAATTAAAGATTCTACCCCACCTAAACTTTCTGCTATTGAAAAAATTTTTAAATTTTCTAAGAATCTTTTGACCTCCCGAATTCCACCATCAATTTCAAAAGATAACACACCGCTAAATCCAGACATTTGTTTTCTTGCCAATTCATATTGAGGGTGGCTTTTAAGCCCTGGATAGTTCACTTTTTTAACTCTTGAATGCGATTCAAGATATGTAGCGATTTTCATCGCATTATCATTATGCTTCTCCATTCTTATTGCAAGAGTTTTTATCCCTCTTAAGACAAGATAACTATCAAATGGAGAAAGTATCGCACCAATCGCATTCTGATTAAACTTTAACTTTGCATAAATTTCTTCATTTGATAACATTATAGCACCACCAACTGAATCACTGTGTCCATTTATAAACTTTGTCGTGCTATGAACAACTATATCGGCACCAAGTTTGAGAGGTTTTTGAAAATATGGCGTAGCAAATGTATTATCAACTACAACTAAAATTCCTTTTTCTTTGGCGATCTCAGAAATTGCCCTTATATCGCATAATTTCATCAAAGGATTTGTTGGTGTTTCCAACCATATCAACTTTGTATTTGGCTTTATCGCAGTTTCAACATTTTCTAGATAGCGTGCATCAACATAAGTAAATTCAACTTTGAAATTTCTGTTTAAAATATCAAACAATCTTCTCGTCCCAGCATAGAGATCATCAAAAGCCACGACATGGTCACCTGAATTTAACAGTGTTAAAGCTAAAACTGTCTCAGCTGCCATTCCCGATGAGAAGGCAAGCCCAAATTGGGCATCTTCCAATGCTGCTAATCTCTTTTCAAGAGCATCCCTTGTGGGGTTTCCGGTTCTTGAATATTCATAACCTCGTGTTGGTTTCTCAACTTCTTTTCTTGCAAAAGTAGAGGAAAGGTGGATAGGAATTACAACATCACCTGTGCCTCCCTCCTCCAAATTTGGCTCTTCACCTATGTGGATTGCTTTTGTTTCGAATTTCATAGCAAAATTAATTTATTAGTTTTTAATCGATGAAACCTTTTTCTTTCATCCATTCATCGTTAAATATTTTACTTATGTAATTCCTGCCCGTATCAGGTAGTATAACCACAACAACTTTATCCTCGGGTAAACTTTGAGCTACTTTAATTGCTGCGTGAACCGCTGCACCACTTGAACCTCCAGCAAGTATTCCCTCTTCCCTTGCAAGTTTACGTGCCATATAAAACGCTTCAGCATCACTTACCTGAATTATATCATCAATAACTTCAAAATGCATCGTCTCACACAACATATCTTCCCCAATACCTTCAACCATATAAATCTTTGGCTCTATAAGTTTTTTATATTTAAACCAATCGTGATACACAGAACCTATTGGATCAACCGCTATAACTTTAACATTTGGATTTTTTTCCTTTAAGAATTTCCCCACTCCTGATATTGTTCCTCCAGTGCCGGCACCCGCAACAAGATAATCGATTCTTCCACTCGTTTGAGTCCATATCTCTGGTCCCGTCGTCATGTAGTGGGCTTCAACATTATCCTCATTGTGATATTGATTTACAAAATAAGAATTTGGTGTCTCTTTGGCGAGTCTTTTTGCTACCTCATAGTAACTTTCGGGGGAATCTGGAGGTACATTCGTCGGACAAACAATAACTTCGGCTCCGAATGCTTTTAAAAGGTTTATTTTCTCTTGGCTCATCTTATCAGGGATCGTAAAAATGGCTTTAAATCCCTTTACCGCAGCATACATAGCTAATCCTATCCCGGTGTTTCCAGATGTGCTCTCAATTATCGTCCCGCCGGGTTTTAGTAATCCGTTTTTGATTGCTTTCTCAACCATATATACAGCTATCCTATCTTTAACGCTTCCCCCAGGGTTCATAAATTCAAGCTTGGCTAATATAGTTGCCTTTATCCCAGCTGTGACCCTCGTTAACTTAACAAGCGGAGTATTGCCGATTAACTCAAGTATGTTTTGATGGTAATTCATAACGATCCGTGAAATTTTTGTTTTAAATTCTTAACATTATGAAGAAAATTAGAAAAACGCGCTTCGGGGTTTACCACTGAAAAAATATGAGGAAAATGAGAAAAGTAGCTATCGGGGACAACAAAGAGAGGAACATTGTGAGGATTTAAGGAAGAGGGAAATGTAAAGTTCTAGTTGTAGGATTATAATACCTTCAAATGAGTTATGTGACATCATGATCTCTCAGGCTTTTATTTTTAATCTTAATAAAGGTAAAAAATTTAAAAGTAAAAACAAAACTATGGCAGAACTTCTATACCCAATAATTTGCCGTCTTTAACATAAACACATCTATCAGCAAATTTTGCGTTCTCCGGATTATGCGTTACAACTATAATTGTTTTTCCACTATCGTTCAATTCCTTAAATAACTTCATTATCTCAATTCCTGTTAGGCTATCAAGGTTTCCAGTTGGTTCATCTGCAAGGATTAATAGTGGTTCATTAACAAGAGCTCGAGCGATTGCAACACGTTGTTGCTCCCCACCACTTAATTCGTCGGGGAAACGTTTCATTTTTGAAGATAAACCAACCCTTTCAAGAATTTCCTTAGCCTTGGCTATTTTTTGCTCCTTCGTGTAATCTGTAACAATAAGGGGAAGCATCACATTTTCAAGCACAGTTAAATATGGAATTAAATAGAAGGATTGAAATACAAATCCAATATACTCACGCCTGAAATCAGCTAACTTTTCCTGACTTAAACTGTAAATATCTATGCCATCAACAACGACAGTTCCACTCGTTGGACGATTTAATCCCCCAATTATAGACAACAAGGTACTCTTGCCCGAACCCGATGGTCCCATGATTACAACGAACTCCCCATATTTAACCTCAAGCGTTACATCCTCCAACGCCTTAACGACTTCCGAACCCGTTAAGTAATGTTTTGTAACATTTTTAAGTTCTAATAGATTCATTTTTTCGCAAATCTTTTAATTTTTAAAGTGCCCTTAAAGCTACTATTGGGTCGATCTTTGAAGCTTTGGTTGCTGGGTAAATCCCAGCAATGATACCAATTCCAAGAGAAATAAAGATCGAAAGAATAAACAAAATCCAGTCAAAACTGACCTTAACATTAGTTGTCCCAGAAAGTATAGGTGAAACAATCATTGATACACCCCAACCAAGTAAATACCCAAGCAAACCAGAAACAAAACTTATCACAAGGATCTCAGTTAAAATAACTCTCATGATGTGATTTTGTTTGTAACCAATGGTTCTGAGTATGCCTATTTCTTTCGTCCTTTCATTTACTGAAGCGAGGATATTGGTAAAAATTATTAAAGCGCTTATCAAGAGAATTATACCTGATATCCCAAAAGAGAATTTACCAAATCTATGCATCACCTCCATTCTTGACTCCACTAATTGCTTTATAGCGGTCACCTTAGCATTTGGTAAAACATCAGATATTTGCCTCACTATTTCTTCCACTGGGCAATTATAGCAAAGCGCTGCAACTTCTGCAAGGGTTATGGTTCCATGTTTTTTCAACAAATCTTGAACACTCCTTAAATCAGCAAAGATCATCAAATCGTCTTGAGAGCCTGTCTCCTCAAGTATTCCAGATACTTTAAAAACCTGAGCCTCAATATTTACGACATCACCGATTTTTAAATTAAACGATCGTGCTACCTCGCTTCCAATTACTACTTCATCCTTGCCCGAAGGTTTCCTCCCCAAAATTTTCCACCACTTTTTAAGCTTAAATTCGCTTTCAAAATTAACCCCACAAATTATCGCACTTTTCATTAAACTATTCGATCCTACATTTACCTTCACGATGCCAATAAGCTTTGGCGAAACAACACTTATATTCTCTCTGTTTTTAATTGTTCGAATTTTTAATATGTCATCTTCCCTTAGTTCATTTTTCTCATATTCAACAGATGAGATCATCATCCCACCATAAGTAATGGATAAGCTATTTGATTTCGGAGTTACAAGGATGTTTGCACCATATTCGTCAAGCTGTTTTGCAAAGTTTTCATTTACAACCCTTGATATCGTTATTAAAACAACGAAAGTAAAGATGGCAAGGACAAGGACAAATAGAAGAAGAAATGTTCTTAATTTATGCCTTAAAAGATTTTTAATCGAAATGCTGTATAGCTTCATACAACTTCAAAATTTGTTTTAAATTCTTCGCCTCCAGTTTATCACGATGCTTTCATCTATCTGAATTTCATTCCCAACTATAGTACTTGGTATTGGATCAGGTGGATACTGTTGACAAGCTCCGCTTATGCCCTCAAGATTTTTAAGACGCCATCTCGTCCCACAAGCATTACAAACAATTTCGTCTTCCTCGGTATAAAATCTCTCGGAATTGCACGGCTCACAAATACTTACAGCAGTTACAAGTTTGCCCTCAGGGGATATGTAAGCAAGCAAAGGAACTTTGATGTTTCCTTTTACATACTGAAAGCCAACAAGTTTTTTCTCAACAACTATATCAAGTGGAACAATTATTTTCCCATTCCTAACCTCTGGTTTAATGTCAAACATCCGCAGATTAACATTACTATAACTAACCTTAGATGTGACTTTAGGCTGTGCTTCTATCACAGGATTTTTATATGAAGGTAGTGAGTTATAAACCATAAAAATCATGAAACCGATGATAATTAACAATAGCAAATAAACACTCAAATTTCTAGATTTCTTGCTCTTACCGCCATCAAGTATTTTATCTCGCTTGCTTTTGAAATCAGACTTTGGCTCACGCTGTTTAGCTTCAGATTGAATGTCAGAAGAAGCTTTTTTGAGTTCAGCAATTTTATATCCACAGTTTGAGCAAAAGTTTGCCTCAACTTTTATCCTCTCTCCACAATTTGGACAGAAATTTACAGACATCTTTACCTCCGTTATTTTAGTTTTAACTCAAGCTTTGTTCCGAATTTATCTTTAAACTCAGGTTTGATATTTCCATAAGTTTGATTTACAGTAATTATAAGGTCATCAACCGTTTCACCTTTAAGTAACCGTTCTCTTATAAAATTTTTCTCTTGGATTGCATATGTACAGTCACAAGTTTCTAAAGGTAGGTTGCCACATTGACCACACCCACATGTAAATTTTGATGAAACTTCATAAACTTTCGCTTCCACCTCCGATGAAACATTTACTGATGCAACTTTACTTGAGCTAACCTTTTGCTTTTTTGCCCCATAATTTGTGTAAAAGTAAATAAGTAAAACTAAGACCACAAATGAAATAACACTGGTGAATATAATTTTAACTATCTTGTCATTTTGAAAGCTGTATGCCGAACGATATTTTATTTTTCTTGGCTTGCTAATCTTTTGTATGTTCTCAGATAACTCAAAATCACCCAACTCGACGGGATGACCACAAGTTGAACAAAATTTGTCTTTAATCTCAAGTTTTGAACCACAGTTAACGCAGAAATTATGTGCTGTTTCAATTTTAGTTCCGCAATTATGGCAAAATTTTTCGCCTCGATATAATTCCTCACCGCAGTTTTTACACTTCATTGTTCACCTCACTTGATTATTTTTAAGTCAAGTTATAAAGAGCAAACTCCTTGAACCAAAAATTAACCATGTGCAAGAACACCACCGTAAAAACCAGTGACCAAAACTAAAACAAAAGTGATAAGACCTATAAGCCAAGAGAATCTTTTTAATCTCTTGACACTTAAGAATAAAAACCATACCCATATCGAAATTGCCGTCACTATTCCAAGCGTCTCATGTGTTTCAACTACCCACTCCTTTGATGTATCTTCAAACGCAGACTCTTGTAAAACTCCAGTTAAATACGCTGCGATTGCAAATACTCCAGCAAAGAAAATCAAGAGATTAACTGAGCTTGAAAACTTGTCCCACTTAAATCCTAGGATGGTAAGTATGAACCCTGCAACAACAAAAGCAACTGGAAAGTGAACTATCTTGTTATGAACATGCTCAAGTAGATTTTCAGATAATTTAATTTTATACGGTTGAACATTCTGAATTGTCTTTAAAGTATCAACATTTGTTTTTAATGTATCTTTTTTATCATGCCTTTCTTTTCCATGAGCAAAAGCAGCAATGGAGATTATAAGCATTAGAATAAACACCGAAAAAATGCGCGTCATATAATTCCCTAATTTATCTTTTCTTTAAAAATTTTTTTAAAACCCCGCGCCCCAGAAGTTAATCCCAGGGGCGCGAGGTAGAAGTTTAATGCATATGCTCCTTATGCTTGTGTTCTTCTTTTTTCATCTCTTCTTTCTTCTCCATCATCCCCTCCTTTTCTTGCTCCATCTTTTTCATCATCTCCATCATTTTCTTACTACCCATCATCATCTTGCACATACTTTCACCCATTGCGGTATCTTTCTCGGCATAAGACATAACATGCTCCGCTATCATATCCCTTGCATGTTCATCAGCCATGGCTTTGTCTAAAAGTTTCATCATAAGTCCATGGTTGCTCACAATGTAGCTTAAAATTTCATCCGTAGTTTTAGGATCCTTGAAGATTTCCTCTGCTTTTTTCTGTTGTTGTGCAAAGACTGAATTTAACGCAAGAAGCATACTTACAAAAACTGAGAGAAAAATTTTACTTTTCATACCACTATTCCTTTTTTGTTTTGATTTTTACTTTAAAAAATAAATTTAATTGCCATCATAATTATCATAACCGCAATGCCAATCGCTCCATACATCATAGTTCCATGCATATCCATCATTGAGCTCCAAAAGTTTTTAGGTTTTAAGAGCTCAACTTCAAAAATTACCTCCTTTTCCACACCGGTTTGTTCATCCACAAATTTTACAACTAAATCATAACTTCCTGGTCGAGATAACTTCTCTTTTAAGAAATATTTCCCTGGCTTTACCATTTCCAGCTCTTTTGTTCTAGAAATCTCTACGCTGTCTTCAGGTGTTGCATCCAGATAGTTTACATTTAGAAATATTCTCACGCCCTCAGGCAGGTTATGCATTTCCTTGTCTTCGATTTCAACCTTCAGCTCAAATTCCCGATTAAGTTCAATTTTTGGCAGATAAATTTTAGCGAGATAATTCCCAAATATGATTTCCTTAATCCGTTGGGCGCTTTGCATTTCAGAACCGTGAAGGTGCTGAGATCGCATCGGGGTAAAAAGAAGGATAAAAGATAACAGGAATAAAATTTTTTGATTTTTCATTTTTCTTGAGTTTCTTCTGTTTTAATTTCTTTTCTTAAGCTCCAGCTTCTCCAAATAAGGTAAATTGCCGGATAAACGATAAGTTCGAGTATAAAACTTGTAACAACCCCACCAACCATCGGTGCAGCTATCCTTTTCATCACATCTGCTCCTGTTCCATGACTCCACATTATTGGCAAGAGTCCTGCGATTATTGCGGAGACGGTCATCGCCTTCGGTCTCACCCTTTTCACTGCACCATGATAGATAGCTTCTTTTAAATCACCAATCGTTCTCAGTAAACCTTTCTTCTTCCATTCCTCGTAAGCAAGATCAAGGTAAAGAAGCATTACAACCCCTGTTTCAGCATCAAGTCCAGCTAAAGCAATTATTCCAACCCAAACAGCAACGCTCATGTTATAACCAAGGATATACAAAAGCCATATCGCGCCAACAAGTGAAAATGGAACAGCAAGGAAAACAATGATTACTTTTGTAACTGACCTTGTATTCAAATAAATTATCACGAAAATTATGAGCAAAGTTGCTGGGATTATGTAATAAAGTTTCTGTTTAGCCCTTTCCATATATTCAAATTGACCGCTCCAAGTTATCGTATATCCAGGTGGAAGTTTGATATTTTCTTTCACAGCTTGCTGAGCCATCCTCACATAAGTCCCAACATCATAATCTCTGAAGTCAACATAAATCCATACATTTGGCCTTGTATCCTCACTTCTTATAACCATCGGTCCTTTTTTAATTTCAATATCCGCAAGTTGCCCAAGTGGAACTTGTGCACCTGTTGGAGTTGGGACAAGAACACGTTTCAAATTTTCTATATTATCTCTTAACTCCCTCGGATAGCGAATGCTTACAGGATATCGCTCAAGGCCTTCGACTGTCGTCGTGACTTCCATTCCGCCAATCGCTGTCATTATAACATCCTGAACATCCCCAACTGTTAAACCGTACCTTGCCGCTTCTTCCCTTTTAATTTTAAAGTCAACATAATTTCCGCCAAGAATTCTCTCAGAATAGGCTGAAACGGTGCCTGGAACTTTTCTTATCACTGCCTCAATTTGTTTTCCAATCTCTTCAAGTGTTTTCAAATCAGGACCGGCAACTTTTATCCCAACCGGGGTTCTTATCCCTGTTGAAAGCATGTCAACCCTTGTCTTTATAGGCATAGTCCAAGCGTTTGACAAACCGGGGATTTGAAGTGCCTTATCCATTTCTTTTATAAGCTTTTCAGGTGTCATCCCCGGGCGCCACTCTTTTTCAGGCTTTAACATTATTGTCGTTTCAACCATGTCAAGCCCAGCCGGGTCGGTTGCAGTTTCAGCTCTTCCAATTTTACCAAAAACATGATGAACCTCCGGAAATTGTTTTATAATTTTATCCGTCTGTTGTAAAATTTCTCTTGCTTTGGTAATTGAAATTCCAGGCAAAGTTGTCGGCATATAAAGAAGGTCCCCTTCCCACAAAGGTGGCATGAACTCTGAACCAATTTTTGAAAATGGGATATAGGTTAAAATCAAAATTATAACAGTTGCAACTATAACAAGCCATTTGAACCTTAAGACAAAATGTAAAACGGGATGATAAATTTTCATTAAAAATCTATTGACAGGGTTTTTCTCCTCAGGCGGGATTTTTCCCCTGATAAAATATCCCATTAAAATTGGGACAATTGTAATTGAAAGAAGGGCAGCTGCTGCCATTGAATATGTTTTCGTATATGCAAGCGGTTTAAATAATCTTCCCTCTTGAGCTTCCAATGCAAACACTGGAAGAAATGAAACTGTAATGACAAGAAGAGAATAAAAAAGCGAAGGACCTACTTCCTTTGAAGCATCAAGAATTATCTTCCAATGGTCTTTCTTACCAGAGTCATGCTCAAGATGTTTATGCGCATTCTCAATCATTATGATTGCAGCATCAACCATTGCCCCAATTGCGACAGCAATTCCACCCAAAGACATTATGTTGGCATTTATCCCCTGGATCTTCATTATTATAAAAGAAATTAAAATTGCAGTCGGAAGCGTAAATATTGCCACCAATCCACTTGTAAAATGAAACAAGAACAGCAAACAAACAAGGGCAACAATAATTGACTCCTCAATTAACTTTTCCCTTAATGTTGCAATCGATCTTTTTATCAGCTCAGACCTATCATATACAGTTATAATCTTAACATCTTCCGGAAGACCTGCCTTTAACTCCTCAAGTTTCTTTTTAACTCCATCAATAACTTTCAAAGCGTTTTCACCATGCCTCATCACAATGATACCACCAACAACCTCACCTTCACCGTTAAGCTCCGCTAACCCTCTTCTCATCATCGGTTCAATTGAAATCGTGGCTATATCCCCAAGGTAAATCGGCGTTCCTCCACCGAAAATTCTATTTTGCGTGGATTCTCCAGTTGAAGGTGTAAGTTCCGAGCCCATATTTGAACTTCCCATACTCATTCCAGTGGATTCACTCGTAGGCATTTGAACCATTGCTCTGGATGCTCCCTGAGAAGCTCTGCTCACGCCAACGGGAATTCGTTTTATGTCTTCGATTGTCTTTATATAACCCAACCCTCGAATCATATACTCCATCTCACCCATCTCTATGACTTCACCACCGACATCATTATTGCTTCGTTTAATCGCCATTTCAACTTGGCTTAACGGAATATTATATGCGAGAAGCTTATTAGGATCAATTGTTATTCTGTAGTTTCTCACATATCCACCGATGCTTGCAACTTCAGATACGCCTTCAACACTTGTAAGAGCATATCTAAGGTACCAATCCTGAATTGAGCGCAACTCACTCAAATCTCTTTTATCCGACACGAGCGCGTACATATAAACCCAACCCACGCCGGTTGCATCCGGACCAAGAGCTGGAACCACACCCTTTGGGAGCTTATTCATCGCATAATTTAAATATTCAAGCACACGACTTCTCGCCCAGTAAAGATCTGTGCCATCCTCAAAAATGACATAAACAAGAGAAAACCCAAAGAACGAATAACCGCGCACAACTTTTGACTTTGGAACTGACACCATCGCCGTTGTAAGCGGATAGGTGATCTGCTGTTCAACAATTTCAGGTGATTGACCTGGATATTGGGTATAAATTATAACTTGAACATCACTTAAATCAGGGATAGCATCAATTGGAATCGTTTGAATCGAGTAAATTCCTGCAATGATCGCAAATATGACAACAAGTATAACAAGAAATTTATTGTTCACCGACCACTCAATTATTCTCTGAAGCATAGGTTAAAACCTTATTTTCGTTTTAAATATTTTTCTGGATCCTTTTTAAACTTTTCCATATCGGATTTCATGCAGAAGTAATACTTTTTCCCATTGTAAACATACGAAAGCTCCTCGTCAGGCTCTATCTCCATCCCGCAGACAGGATCAATAACTTTACTCACTGCTTCGGATTTTTTCTCCTCTTTATGCTCTTCATGGGATTCGCGCTTTAATTCTTTCCTTTCCTCATGCTTATGTTCTTTCATCTTTTCAGGTTTTTTACTTTTCTCACCCGCTACTTCAGATTTTGCTTCCTCATGTTTATGTTTGCCTGAATCTACCATCTCCTTCGCTTTTTCCTTTTCTTTCTCCTCTGGGAGCATGCTCCCATGTTGATGAGTCAATACGGCAAGTGCAGCTTTGAGATTGCTCTCTGAATCTATGAGAAAATGCGACGATGTAACTATGTTTTGATTTTCATGCAAACCTTCAAGCACTTGATAATAACCGTCAGCAAGAACGCCAAGCTTAACATCAATAGATTTAAATCTTCCACCGCCAAGCGCTGCAACAACTATATCTCTTTTGCCCGTCCTTATCACAGATTGTTCAGGCACGACTAAAGCATCAATAGCAACTTTCGACTTTATATTGACATTTACATACATATCGGGCTTAAGCAAATACCCAGGATTTTCAAATTCAAGTCGCACCTTTACTGTCCTCGTCTCAGGTTGAAGGAAAGGATAAACATAGACAACTTTCCCCTTTAGAACTTTCCCAGGAATATAGGACAGTTCAACTTCAGCTTCTTCTCCAACCTTCACCCAAGGCAATTCATATTCATATACATCAGCGTAAATCCACACGGTTGACAAATCTGCAATTCTCATCAGAGTCATACCCTGCGCAACCTTTGTCCCAAGGAAAACATTTTTCTCAACGACAACACCATCAACAGGGGAATAAAAGACTAATGTTTTTCGGACCTGTTTCGTGTTTTCAAGCTCTTTTATTTGCTCCTCGCTTATATCCCAATAGAGAAGTCGTTTGCGAGCGCTTTCAACAAGCAGATTTGCACCCTCAATTATATACGAATCTTTACTACCTGAAACACTTTCCCTGTAACTTATTGCCCTAAGATACTCCTCCTGTGCAGTGACAAGTTCAGGACTATAGACTTCAAATAATGGTTCACCCTTGCGAACAAACTTACCCGTATAATCAACATAAAGTTTTTCTATCCATCCGGAAATCTTTGTTGTAAGAACTGTAATTTTTGTTTCATTGTAGTCAACCCTTCCAACTGTTCTTATTGTTTTTGTCAATCTCATTCTTTTTACAGGTTCAATTTTAACTCCTATGTTTTGAACTATTGCCGGGTCAATTCGGATAATTCCGGGTTCGGACTCCTCTTCTCCTTCATAAACGGGGACAAGATCCATTCCACAATCAGGAGCTTTCCCAGGCTTATCGCTTGTAATCCACGGATGCATTGGATCTTTATAGTAAAGAATTTTTCGCTCCGACTTTATCTCACTTTTAGGGTTTTCCACATGAGAAGAATTAAACAATCTTGAAAGAGAATACCCAACAAAGACGGAGATAATCGCAACGGCAATGACTATTAAAATATACTTTTTGTTCATCTTTTTCGATTTTTTATTTTTTAAATTTTTTAAAATAGTCTCGTTCCTGTTATCATCTCAAGTTCTGCAAGTTTTGAATGATAATCCGAAAATATTTTTTCATACTGGATTTGATAATTGTAAAGAGACATGAAGTTGTCGACAAGGGTCATAAAGTCAATTTTCCCCACTTGATACCCAACAAGTCCAATATTTAAATTTTGTGTCGCTTGGGGTATTAAACCATTTTTATAAAGGTCGATTAATCTAACATTCTTTTCAATTTTGTTAAGTGTTTCCTGAATCATTTTTGAAATCTCATTTTTCATCGCCAGATATTTTGCTTCAGATTGCGATATAGAAATTTCCGTTTCTTGGATTTTCAAATTTTGCTTCCGCCAGAAGAATACCGGAAGATTCATTCCAACCGAAAGGCTTAACATATCAAGCGCTTTCATCCCAGACGGATCAATAGCCGAACGTACCCCGTATGAAAATTTAACTTCAAAATCAGGTATCAATTCCTTTCTTGCCAGCCGGTTCATAACTCTATCCTTTTCAACCATTTTACCCATAGCAATTAACATAGGATTATTTTCAAAAGCAAGTTTCTCGATTTCATCGAAGCCCTTCGTAAATTCAACAAAGCGCATTTCATCGGGGACATAAACTGAATCCATCGGTTTCCTATAAAGCAAGGCATTGAATCGCGCTATCATATCTTTCCTTTCCGTCTCCATTTTCACTAGTTCATCTATCATTTTTGACAATTCAACTTGTGCTTTCAAAACATCCTGCTGAATTCCTTGGCCAGTTGCAAATCTCGTCGACGCTATTTTGACAAAATCTCTCAAAAGGTCAATACTTCTTCTCGTTATCTCGATCGCCCTTGTCATATAGTAAATTTCAAAATAAAGCATCTTAACACTTGCAATAAGCTCAAGTCGTTTTGATTCATAAATTTCCTTCGCTATCTCATAATCTTTTTCAGCCATCTTCCCCATCAGAGAGTATTTTTCAGGATACATCAGCATTTGTGAGATCCCGATTTCTTTCATCGTCATCATATCTGCCGTAAAGCTAAAGTTTGTAGGCAAATTTATTATCCCAAGCATTAACATTGGATCAGACGGGGTACTCACCTGCTTAATTTTTCTGTCCGCAGCTTCAACTTGAAGCTTATACGCCCTTAATTCTTGATTGTTCTCAAGAGCAATCTTAATATAATCATCAAGTGTTTGAGAAATGGCAATGCTGATAGATAAACACAGCAAAATTAAAGTTTTCATAGTTCCAAAATTTTTACTTTTCGAAATTTTTATCACGAAATTATTTAAAGCCAATACAAAAAGACAAAATACGGCTCACCTTTAGAGCAAAACTTATTCTATAAGAACCCATCGGTTTAAAAATAGCCAAATGGAGTAATTAAATCAAAAGGGAAGAATTTAATATCGGCAGGTCAAGTTTCGGTGGTGAAATGGGGTGAAAATAAAGAACCGGCAAGACAATAAGGCTTGAAATAGGAATTATCTCAGACTTTAAGTTCACCTGAACTGAAATTAGCTTTAAGGCATCGTTTTTAAAACTCACAAAATCTTGAACATTCCCTTTCTCGAATTTCTTCGCAGAACAGCATAGCATCTTTTCTTGCAATATCAAGGCAGAATCATCTTCCCTAACTTCGCATAAACAAGAATAAAATGACTTACTTCCCATTTTCATTTGGCACATCGATACGACATTCGAAAATTGAACGGTTCCCATCAAGAACACAATCAAAATCAATATGTGTAAAAGCTTCCTAACCATAGCAGAAATTTAAAGTTTTCAACTCGCTGTAATTTAAAACAAAATTTTAACTATTGCAAGTTCCAATATCAATAAGATTCACTTTCGCTGGGAAATTTGCCAGTTTTCACATCGGAAATATAATTTTTAAACGCATCTCTTATAACTTTTGAAAGTTCAGCGTATCTTCTGACAAATTTTGGCTTAAATTCTTCGAACAATCCAAGCATATCGTAAACCACAAGAACTTGACCATCGCAATATGGACCTGCACCTATCCCAATTGTCGGAACCGAAACCGATGAAGTGATTTTCCGCGCAAGTTCTGAGGGTATCTTTTCAAGGACTATTGAAAAAACACCAGCCGATTCAAGTGTTTTCGCATCGTTTAAAATTTTATCAGCTTCACTTTCCTCAACCCCACGCACATCATAACCACCAAACTTATGAATGCTTTGGGGAGTTAAACCAAGATGACCCATAACAGGGATGCCAACACTTGTCAACTTGTAGACAACCTCCGAAATCTCACTTCCACCCTCAAGCTTAACCCCACTTGCGCATGTCTCCTTTAAAACCCTTCCGCAATTCTTAACTGCCTCCTCAACATTTATTTGATAAGAAAGGAATGGCATATCAACTACTACCATCGCTCTTTTAACACCTCTGCACACCGCTTTAGTGTGATATATCATATCTTCAAGGGTAACTGGCAAAGTCGTCTCATGTCCCTGAAAAACATTCCCAAGAGAGTCGCCAACCAAAATGACATCGATCCCTGATTCATCAAGTAGCTTAGCGATTAAAAAATCATAAGCTGTCAACATAGCGATTTTCTCACCACGCTTCTTCATTTCAAGCAAAGTTTTTGTCGTCACCTTATTCAGGCTCATAAAATCATTTCCAATAACTTTGTTTCGCTTATCTCTTCAAAACTTATACCAAATTCAACCTCAAATCCTCTCTTCAAAGACTCCGCCACCTCTTCAAAACTTACATTACGGCCTAAAATTTCATTTAAACAAATCGTTTTTCTTTCAATTTCCAATTTCATTTTCTCAATTAAATCTTGCGACTCAACCTTTAAGAATTCAGGTAACTTTTTATGAAATTCACCGATCAAAATTGAACCATGCTGAAGGACAACATCACCATATCTTCTCTGTGCACTGCCAACGACTTTTCTACCAGCAAAATGTATCTCATACTTGGCTGAAGTTGCAAAGCAAGGAATGGAGCTAAATTGCTTGTAAATTTTTGAAAAGTTAGGTTGTGACTCCTCAAGTTCAAATTTCGCACCAAGTAAACTCAATCCCTTTGCTATTCCCCGACTTAACAGATTATAAACCTCAAGAACTGTTTTCCCAGCCCCATCCACCACTATTGAATATGTTAACTCCTCCGAATGAAGTATAGCTCTGCCACCAGTGGGTCTTCTAACGAAATCAAACCCTGCCTTTTTTATCTTCTCAATGTCAAAAACGGATTCATCTTGATTATATCCGATCGAGATTGCGTAAGGTTTCCATCCGTAAACTCTTAACACAGGCCTTATTTTACCTTTGCCAAAAAGATGGGCTAGCCCTCTATCAAAATTCATATTAAATTCACCATCACGAAAACCCGTATTCAAAAATAGCCATTTTCTACTGATCATAAGGTCCTCTAATTATTCCTCGCTGACTTGATTCGATGAAGTTAATTATATTTTGAACTTCAGGAATAAGTTCAAATTCTTCTTTCAATTTTTTTAAGGCTTGCGAGACATTAAGATTTGATTGATAAATTATCCTATACGCATCTTCTATCTTTTCGATCGTTTCCTTTTTAAAGTTTCTCCGCCTTAAACCAACTATGTTAAGTCCCTCAAACCTTAACGGCTCTCGTGCAGCCATTATATAAGGGGGAACATCCTTCGGCACGCGCCATCCCCCACCAACAATTGAATGTTGACCAATCCTAACAAATTGGTGAACGGGAACAAGTCCGCCAATTACAACATAATCCTCAACTACTACATGACCACCTAAATTAACAGCATTTGCCATTATAACATTATTACCTACCACACAATCGTGTGCGATATGCACATAAGCCATTAACAAACAGTTACTACCAATTACAGTTTTCCCCGAGTGGGCTGTGCCTCTGTTAAGTGTGCAAAATTCACGAATTATCGTGTTGTCTCCTATTTCAAGTGTTGTCTCTTCACCTTTAAATTTTAAATCTTGCGGAATAGAACCAATCGAAGCCCCGTGGAAAATTTTACAATTCTTCCCTATCCTTGTCCCATATCCAATGAAAACATTTGGACCGATAACCGTTCCATCTCCGATCACAACATTATCTTCAACTACGGTAAAAGGTCCAATTCGAACATTATCCCCGATTTGAGCATTCGGGCTGACTACAGCTCTAGGGTCAATGTAGGTGCTCATGATTCCACTTTGGAAGTTTGTTGAATAGATGTTAACTCGGTTTTTGTAACGATAGCTGCCATCATCTCAGCTTCAGCTACAAGCTTACCGTCCACATAAGCCTTGCCTCGCATAGTGCAATATTTACTTCTCTTATCAACCATCTCAACTTCAAAAACGAGAGTATCCCCAGGAAAAACAGGTTTTCTAAACTTTGCATCTTTTATAGCCATAAAATAAACATATTTATCATCCATGTTTTCCTCACCATTCAAAAGCAAAATTCCTCCAGTTTGAGCCATTCCCTCAATTATCAAAACACCCGGCATTATTGGATGTCCCGGGAAATGGCCTTGGAAGAAAAATTCATTTCCAGTCACATTCTTAACTCCCACTATTTTCTCTCCCATCGTGAAGTCAACTATCTTATCGACGAAAAGGAAAGGATAACGATGTGGCAAAATTCTTTGAATTGCATTTATATCAAAGACAACACCTTCCTTCTTCTCAAATTGATACCTCTTGACAAGCTTCTTCTGCAGATAAAGTTTCCTTATCTTTTTCACAAACTCAATATTGCTTGCATGCCCAGGCCTTGCAGCAAGAATTTGTGCCCTCATCGGAGCCCCAACGAGTGCAAGGTCACCTAAAAGATCAAGCAACTTATGTCTGGCTGGCTCGTTTTTAAACCTTAAAGTTTTATTATTTAAAATTCCGTTGCTTCCAAGAAATACAACTTCGTTTAAGCCAAATTTCTTGC
>NZ_CZVS01000042.1:0-634 GCF_001535985.1 Candidatus Kryptonium thompsonii
GACTTGGAACTACATCAGCACCCCACATTTTCATCAAAACTTTTCTATATGGCTTTTGTTCATAACTTGCCCTTACCATAAAAATTTTACATTCCAAACCAAAATAACTACATGCGAAAGCCAAAGCACTGCCCCACTGCCCGGCTCCAGTTTCAGTTGTTAATCGTTTAACTTCCTCAATTTTACTATAATATGCCTGCGCAACTGCGGTATTCGGTTTGTGGCTTCCAGAAGGGCTAACGCCTTCATACTTGTAATAAATTCTAGCCGGGGTATTGAGTGCCTCTTCAAGAAATTTCGCTCTTATCAAAGGAGTCGGTCGCCACAAAAGATAAACTTTTAAAACTTCTTCCGGTATATCTATCCATTGTTTATCACTTATCTCCTGCTCAATTAAACCTTTAGCGAAAATTATACTAAGTTCATCAACAGAAACAGGTTGGCCAGTTCTTGGATTAAGTGGTGGCTTTGGTTTTTCAGGCATATCGTGGATTATGTTATACCACCTCTTTGGGATTTCACGCTCGCTCAAATAAATACGATTACTTCGCGATGCAATATGTCTTTTTTTCATATCATACAAAGTTTTATTTATAATTCGATGATTCAGCTAATGCAGTTAACCATAAAGTCG
>NZ_CZVS01000042.1:645-19892 GCF_001535985.1 Candidatus Kryptonium thompsonii
CAAGCGAGGAAACACAGGTTGGTAAAAAAATTCTTGAAGCAGATCCGGATTCCCCGGGAAGTTTAGGTATTGCCATAAGTGAGGCTATTGAAGTTGCGATCTCAGATGAGAAAACTAAATATTCTCTCGGTAGCGTTTTAAATCATGTGCTTTTGCATCAAACTATAATTGGACTTGAAGCAAAGAAACAACTTGATAAAATCGATGAATATCCGACTATTGTTATCGGCTGTGTAGGTGGTGGTTCAAATTTCGCAGGGCTTGCTTTTCCTTTTTTGCTTGACAAGTTTTTGGAAAAGAAGAAAACACTTCGAGTCCTTGCAGTTGAGCCCGCAGCATGCCCAACCCTTACAAAAGGAATTTATAGTTATGATTATGGGGATAGCAGTAAATTAACTCCGCTTTTACCGATGTACACTTTGGGGCATGATTTCATTCCACCTAAAATCCATGCTGGTGGTTTGAGATACCATGGGATGAGTCCAATAATTAGTAAACTGTATGCTGATGGATTTATTGAGGCAAGGGCTTACACGCAAAATGAAGTTTTTGATGCAGCTTTAAGATTTTTCCAAACTGAGGGAATAGTTCCAGCTCCAGAATCTGCACATGCTATAAGAGCTGTTATAGATGAAGCAATTAGAGCGAGAAAGGAAAAAAAGGAGGAAGTGATACTATTTAACTTATCTGGTCATGGATTTTTTGATATGAGTGCATATCAAGATTATCTTTCGGGAGCACTTGAAGATGTAGTTTTAACTGATGAGGCTATTGATGAGTTAACTCGAAAGCTTTCATCATATCCAAAGCCGTAGGTAAAAAAGAAAAATTAATTCGTTATTGCAAATTGAAAACAAAAACAAGATTCGCACCAAGCCCAACAGGACACCTTCACATAGGTGGAGCAAGAACGGCAATTTTCAACTGGCTATTTTCGAGAAAAAATAAAGGTGATTTCTTTTTACGAATTGAGAATACAGACAGAGAGCGTTCAAGTGAAGAAATGGTTCAATCAATCGTTGATGGTTTAAAGTGGCTTGGGCTTAACTGGGACAATGATATCTACTATCAATCTGAACACATAAATGAATATGTATCTGCATGTTATGAACTTGTCAAAAGGGGCCATGCTTATTTTTGCTATTGCAGTGAAGAAGAACTCGAAATGAAAAGAAAGGAAGCGGAGCAAAAAAGAATTCCATATAAGTATGATAGAAAATGTCTTTACCTGAGCGAGGAGGAGAAATTAAAATACGAAAGAGAGGGAAGAGGTCGAACAATTAGATTTAAAGTTCCAGATGGTGAAACTGTGTTTTTTGATGTTGTTCATGGTGAGATAAGGTTTAAAAATTCTGAGATTGATGATTTTATTATACTTCGTTCGGATAACACGCCTGTTTATAATATGGCTGTCGTTGTGGATGATCATAACATGGAAATCACGCATGTAATTCGCGGAGATGATCATATTTCAAACACACCAAAACAGATTTTAATTTACCAAGCTTTTGGTTGGGATATTCCCGTTTTTGCACATGTCCCATTAATTCTTGGTCCTGACCGAAAAAGGTTGAGCAAAAGACATGGGGCAACTGCGGTTTTAGAATACAGAGATAAAGGTTTCCTTCCTGAGGCGATGTTTAATTAACTATGCTTTCTTGGTTGGTCACCGGGTGATAATAGAGAAATTATGAGCATTGAGGAGTTAATAGATGCTTTCGACATTACAAAAATTCAAAAGAAAAGCGCCATATTTGACCAAGCAAAGCTTGAGTGGATGAACAGTGAGTATATTAGAAGAAAAGAAAATGTTGAACTTTTGAAGCTTGTAAAACCATTTGTTGAAAAGCACGGGTATAAATTTGAAGATGATACATATCTGCTAAAAGTGATAACGCTAATGAAAGATAGGGTTAAAGTTCTCGAAGATTTTGTAACTTTTGGGAAATATTTCTTTGAAGATCCGGTTGACTATGATAGGGAAGGTATTGAAAAATATTGGAAAGATAAAACCAGTGAGATTTTAAGTGAATTTGTCAGTAGAATAGAAAAAATAGAAGATTACACCGCACCAGTAATTGAAAGGGAGTTGAGAAGTTTTGCTGATGAAAAGAATATCAAAGCAGGTGACTTAATTCATCCGATAAGATTGGCTATTACCGGCATGAGAATAAGTCCTGGGCTTTTTGAAGTAATGGAGGTTCTTGGGAAGGAAACAACGATAAGGAGAATTAAAAATGCTTTGGATAGGATTAGTGTAAAAAACTAATGGAGGTAAAAATGATCTTGCCAATTTATTTGTATGGTGATCCAATTTTTAAAAAACCGGCTAAAAAGGTGGAGAAAATAGATGATAAATTTATTGAAACTTTAAAGGATATGTTTGAAACCATGGAGGTTGCCGATGGAATTGGACTTGCTTCTACACAGGTTGGCATTCCATATTCTTTTGCTGTGATTGATCTTTCGGTTTATGAGGAGTATAAAGATTTTAAAAAAATGGTTATTATAAATCCAGAGATAATTTATTCAAGCGGTGAAGAGGTTATGGAAGAGGGTTGTTTAAGTATCCCGGGAATAAGGGCAGAGATAATAAGGCCTGATAAGATTGTTTTAAGATATCAAGACATTGATTTCAAGGTAAATGAAATTGAGTGCGAGGGACTTCTTGCGAGGGTTGTTCAACATGAGGTTGACCATTTATATGGGAAGTTTTTTATTGATTACTTGTCTCCGGTTAGGTTAAAAACACTTAAACCAAGGCTTGCGAAAATAAAAAAGGGCGAGGTTAAAACTCATTATCCCATAGTTGTGCCAGGGACAAAGAGGATTATAAATCCAGAACCTGAATCCGATAAAGATGTTTGATTTAAAAATTTACTTCGTTTAATCAGATGAAAATTATCTTCATGGGAACCCCGGAGTTTGCTATACCTTCACTTGATATCCTTATCAAAAACAATTATGATATTATAGCGGTTGTAACAGCGCCTGATGAACCGAAAGGTAGGGGTTATAAAATTTCGCCTCCGCCAGTTAAGATTTTTGCACTTGAACATGGCTTGAAAGTTATTCAGCCGGAGAATTTAAAAGATGAAAAATTCATCGATGCTTTAAAAAATTTATCACCAGATTTGATCGTTGTCGTTGCCTTTAGAATACTCCCGCCCGAGGTTTTCACCCTTCCACCGCTTGGCACTGTAAACGTCCACGCTTCTCTTTTACCCAAGTATCGTGGCGCTGCACCCATAAATTGGGCAATAATTAATGGTGAGAGAGAAACTGGAATCACAACATTTTTCATAAATGAAAGAGTTGACACGGGAAATATAATCTTGCAGAGAAAAATTTCGATAGATCCGGATGAAACCGCGGGTGAACTTCATGATAAACTTTCAAGGCTTGGCGCCGAGGTACTTCTTGAAACAGTTAAGTTAATTGAAAAGGGCTCTGTTCAAACATTTCCCCAGGATGACTCGCTTGCAACTCCTGCTCCCAAAATTAAGAAGGAAATGTGCCAGATAAATTGGCGTGAAAAAGATGCCCAACAAGTTCACAACTTTGTTCGAGGTCTTTCACCTAACCCATGTGCTTTTACTTTTCTAAACGGAAAACTTGTGAAAATATATAGAACGAAACTGCCATCATCAATCGATGTTGAAATTAATGACGCTGAGCCTGGGGAAATTTTAGTTTCAGAGAGAAGGGATAAAATATATGCTGTATGCACTGATTTAAATTTAGTTCAAATACTTGAACTACAAATCGAAGGGAAGAGAAAACTTAGCGCTGAAGAGTTTCTAAGAGGGTTTAAATTGAAATCAGGAGATAAATTTACGGTTTTAGATGCGAATGAGCTTAAAGCATTTTTGAAAAATAAAAAGGATTGAACGATGTTAACAATTGCTGGGATAGTAATAGTTTTCATTGTAATGGCTTTGCTTATGTTCTTGCGTGTTATCCCTGCGCTTATTGCTCTCCCACTAATGGCGTTTTTTATAGCCTTGATCGGTGGCATCCCGTTAGATGATATACTTGTTTATGTGATTGGAGAAGGCGCTTTCAGATTACATCAAGCATATACGATTACGATTTTCGGTGGCATGCTAAGTATTTTCATGCAGAAATCTGGAATTGCTGAAAGCTTTATAAGAAAGGGGGCGGAACTTGCGGGTGATAACCCTTTTTATGTGAGTTTAATTATCTTAATTTTGACTTCAATTTTATTCACAACCCTTGGAGGACTTGGGGCAATAGTTATGGTTGGAACAATCGTGCTCCCTATTATGAGCTCCGTTGGAATAAGCCCTGGAATAATCGCTGGGGTCTTTTTAATTGGGTTAAGTATAGGTGGAATTTTAAATGCGCAAAACTGGGCATTGTATATCAACATTTTAAATGTCCAGTTTGAAACGGTTCGAACTTTTGCACTTTATCTTTTCTTTGTGTCTTTGGCGGTTGCCATCGCTTTTATCATTGTTGAATTGAAAAGGGACAGGATAATTAAAAGTTTTAAGTTTATCTTAAACTTTAAATTTCTCTTAACCCTTGCTCTGCTTATAGCATTTTTTCTTATTTTTTTAACATTGGGTAAGGTTGAAAGGTTATTTCCAGATAACTTAAAGAATATCTTTAAGTTGATCGGGGAAATTTTATTAATCCTTTTTCTAAGTTATCTTTTTATCAAGTTTATCTTTAATGCAATATCTCCTTCACATTTGGGACAGTTAAGATGGTATGCTTTGTTAACGCCGATTGTGCCGCTGGTTATAGTTTTTGCGCTTGGAAGCAAATATTTCATTTTTGCCTTTGTTGCTGGTTTATTTTACGGTTTTATCACGACATTTAGAAAGGGCAGTTTAAATTTGCTTATGCAATCAATTATAGAAGGTGGAAGTAGCGTAATTCCTGCAGTTGCGCTAATGATTGGGATTGGCATGCTCCTTAACGCAATTTTAGGTCCGTCTGGTTGGGGACATGGAGAGTGGAAGGTGTATGCGCAACTGAAACCTTTATTTAAGGCGATAGTTCCAAGTTCACCTGTCTTATACGTAGCGGTTTTTTCATTGTTAAGCCCATTGGCACTTTATCGTGGACCTTTAAATGTTTGGGGATTGGGCTATGGAATCGCAACGCTTATTTCATCGCCTGTGGGAACACTTCCACCAGCTTCAGTTATGGGATTGTTGCTTTCCGTCGGGCAGATCCAAGGTGTTTGCGACCCCACTAATACACATAATGTTTGGATAGCGAATGAGTTAAAAATCGATGTGAACCAAATTTTAAGAAAAACATTCCCATACATGTGGAGCCTTGCAACAGTTGGGTTAATAATTTCGGCGATGATGTTTTTATAAAACTTTTACATATAAATTTATGCTTTGTCCGATATGTGGATTTGAAAATTCAAAGTTTAATGTAAAGTGTAAAAATTGCGCCGCATTTCTTCAAGATCAGGTTTATGTTTTGAACTTGTTTGAAATTTTAAGTTTATTGTTTGTCAATCCTTCAAAGGGTTTTCACAAGATAATTCTATCAAAGCGAAAAAATTTTTCAATTTTACTTGCTTCGCTTTTTGGAATTGCGATGTCTTTGGATGTTTTTTTACTTCGCTAAAGCTGGGGAAAAGTTTGAAAATTTGATTTTTTTGATCCTTAACATGCTTTGGCTTGGGGTTATTCTTGGGGGTTTGTTTGTATTTTTAATCTCACTTATTTTGAAAGCCTTGCTTTTCAAATATAGAGATATAAAATTTAAAGACTATTTTGCGATTGTTTCATACTCAGCGTTTCCACTTGCTTTGTCGGTTCTTTTTCTTTTGCCATCTATACTTGCCGTCTTTGGGATTTACTATTTCACTGAATCGCCAGAACCTGATAAGCTTAAACCAATTCCTTTTTATATTTTTTATGGCATTGGTTGGATTTTAAAAGCTTACTCAGTTTTATTATTACTGTTTGGATTAAAACATATAACTGAGAATTTTTTCGAAAGTTTAATTTATGTACTTTTGACTTCGATTTCTTCACTCGTTTTATTAAATTTATTAACAGAAGCAGTTAAAATCATGTTATAAAAGGAATGCGAAGAATAAAGATAGGAATCGATGTTGGTGGGACATTTACCCATGCTGTTGCAATTGATGTAGATTCACTTGAGATAGTTGCGAAGAGTTGTGTCCCTACCACTCATTCTGCAAAGGAAGGGGTTGCACTTGGGGTTATTCAAGCGATGAATAAAATTTTAAGCGATGGAAACATAGATCCAATAGATCCAGATGATGTTATTTTAATTGCGCATAGCACAACGCAAGCGACGAACGCACTTCTCGAAGGTGATGTTGCCAAGGTTGGGATAATTGGGATGGGAACGGGAATAGATATGATAAGGGCGAAAGGTGAAACGAATGTTGGAAAGATTCCACTCGGCAATGGGAAATTCATAGAGACATTTCACACTTTTATTGACTCGAAAATTTTTGGAACCGAAAAATTAGAAGAGGAAGTAAATAGAGCGGTAAAACAACTGATTTCCAATGGTGCTGAGGTTTTTGTTGTAAGTGAGGCATTTGGGGTGGATGATCCATCGAGGGAAGAAAGAGTGGTTGAAATTATAAAAGACATGGGCAAAGTGGCAACCCCTGCATCCATGATTTCCAAACTTTATGGGCTTCGGGTTAGAACAAGGACTGCAGTTGTGAACGCATGTATGCTTCCGAAGATGATTGAAACAGCTGAAATAACATCTTACGCTGTTAAAAATGCTGGAATAAAAGCGCCGCTGATGATAATGAGAAGCGATGGTGGGATTATGACGGCTGAAGAAATGAAAAGAAGACCCATAATGACGATATTATCGGGACCAGCTGCTGGCGTTGCTTCAGCGCTTATGTATGTTAAAATAACCGATGGAATTTTTATTGAAGTCGGTGGAACAAGTACAGATATTTCTGTGATAAAAAATGGAAAACCGATGATCCGAAGCGCTGAAGTTGGAGGGAATAGGCTATATCTTAAAACTCTTGATGTTAGAACGCTTGGAATTGCGGGTGGTTCAATGGTACGAATGTCGGATAATTTTAAAAGTGTAATTGATGTTGGTCCAAGAAGTGCACATATCGCTGGATTAAAGTATGTCTCATTTTCAGAGCCTGAAAACTTTGATGATATTGAATTTGTATTAATTCAACCTAAGCAAGGTGATCCGTCAGATTATGTAGCCATAAGAAGAAAAGGTTCGGATAAACCAGAATTTGCTATCACAACAACTGATGCGGCTAACTTTTTGAACTTGATAAGTCCAAATGGTTATAGCAGAGGAAATTTTGAATCGGTTGGGAAAATTTTCGTGAAACTTTCCCAGCTTATGGGAAAACCTGCTGATTTGATAGCGAGGGATATACTTGACATTGCTGTTAATAAGATAAAAGGTGTCATTTTAGATTTAATAAAAGAGTATAAACTTGACACGGAGCTTGTCACTCTTGTTGGTGGGGGTGGTGGTGCGGAGGTTATAGTTCCGTATCTTGCAAATAAATTAGGTCTTGAATATAAAATCGCGGAAAATTCCGAAGTTATATCTGCAATCGGAGCAGCTCTTGGAATGATAAGGGAGAGTATAGAAAGGGTTGTTCCAAATCCAACTGAGGAAGATATTCTTAAAATAAGAAACGATGCTGTCGCATCAGCTATTCGCATGGGTTCAAAGCCTGAGACAATTCAAGTTGCTATTGAAATTGACAGACAAACGAAAAGAATTACAGCTATCGCCACTGGAACGCCCGATTTTAAGGCGGGTGATATTGTGAAGAAATCCTTGAGCGATGACGAGCTTTATAAAATAGCTGAAAAGTCGTTCAAAAGTTTACTAAAGAGATACACATACAGTAATGGAGGATATCTTAAAGTTATCGCAGAGAATAACTTCTATAAGATTTTTGGCATGGAGCTTGAGCGAAAAAAATTTCTCTTTTTAAGGGATAAGTTAAAACCTGTGAAGGTATTTGATACCGAAGGAAATCTAAAACTTCAGTTTTTAAATGCGAATGTGGTTGAAACAAATCCAAATGGATTTGAAAAAGTTCTTTCACATGTAATTGATAACTTTACCATTTACGGTGATGCTGGGGCTATTGCCCCAGATGTATTTTTGATTTATGGGCCAAAGATAATTGATTTAACTGGGGTGATGTTCAAAGAACAGATGCTTTCGGTAGCAAGAGCTGAGCTGAAAAGTTCAAGCTTGCTTGACGAAAAAATTATAATTATTGCTGAAGAACGAACATAAAGGATCATTGAAATGCTGTTGTTTTCAAAAATCATAAAGCGCGCTCAACTTGTTCCACTTTTAATTCTTCTATTTGGGGGAACGCTTTTAACCCAGGGGAAAGTTCATGTTATCCTTGACAGTATTTACTCAAAAGCTACCGATGGCTATAGAAAATTTTATGTTATTCTACCGAGAAATTACAATGAGACTGAAGAACGATATCGAGTCCTGTATTTGCTTCATGGCTACTCTGGAAATCATACCGATTGGCTAAATAAGACATCTTTAATTAAATATGTTAGTAACTATCCACTTCTTGTTATAACACCCGAAGCGGACAACAGTTGGTATACAAACTCGCCAACTTTTAAAAACAAAAATTATGAAGATTACATAATCACCGAATTAATTCCTTATGTTGAAAGAAAGTATCGTGTGCTTTCGGCAAAGCATGGAAGAGCGATAGCAGGTCTTTCAATGGGAGGCTATGGTGCTGTTAAACTCGCGCTGAAGTATCCGAATTTATTCTACTATGTTGGTTCCTTTAGCGGGGCTTTTAATTGGAAAGATTTGATCAAAATGGACAAAAGTCAAATAAGTCAAAGTTTAAAAGAGTTTTTTGGCGAGAGTGAAAGTGAACATTGGGATAAAAATGATATATTTGTTATCGTTGAAAAGATAGAAACTTTTAATTTACCATACTTTTACATCTTGTGCGGTAAAGATGACACTATTGAAGGACTTCTTGAATCTAACAGAGAGTTTGTTGAAAAATTACGTCGTAAAGGAATTCTTTACGAGTATCATGAATTGCCTGGTGGACATGATTGGCTTCTATGGGATGTTGGAATAAATAATTTTCTCAAAAAACTACTTACCAAAAAATGATAGGAAAAACTAAGATGGCTCAAGTTTCCATTGAGAACAACAGACAAGTAAAAAGAGCCTTAGTCATCATCATTGAGATATTAAATTTAAAAGCGGGCAAACATTTTGAAAAAGTAAATCAAGAAATTGGTGTTGGTTTATGATTCTGTTATATATTGTTTTTTCAACAATAATTGTATCTTTAGTTTCCCTAATAGGGATAGTATTTATAAACAAAAAGTTGGAAGAACTTCAAAAGGTAAGTTTTTACCTTGTAAGTTTTTCTGCAGGTGCTTTGATAACAGGTAGTTTTCTTCATCTTATACCAGAGGCATTGGAGAAAAAATTTACCGCAATTTATTCCATTATTTTCGGAATCTTTTTCTTTTTTATCCTTGAAACATTTTTGAAATGGAGACATTGCCATGAGCTGGAATGTGAACAACATACATTTGTCCCAGTAAATCTTCTTGGTGACTTCTTTCATAATTTCATCGATGGAGTTTTTATAGCATCATCTTATCTTGTTGATTTTAACCTTGGCGTAATTACAACCCTTGGGGTTATATTTCATGAGGTTCCCCAAGAGCTTGGAGATTACGGGGTTTTAATTTATGCTGGACTTTCTCCTAAAAAAGCGCTCAATCTAAATTTCATCGTTTCTTTAACATCTATTTTAGGCGGAATTTTGGGGTTCTTTTTCCTTGAAAAATTTAAATTCTTTATCCCTTATATCCTTGGTTTAACTGCGGGAAATTTTCTTTATCTTTCGTTAACTGATTTAGTTCCAGAGTTGCCATGAAGCAAATACAGGACTCGATATCGTTCTTCAGTCTCATTGTAATTTCTCGGTAGAATAACATAAAATTTTCTTCAAATAGTCATTTTTAAAGATGCAGTTTGAGCTTCTTAATGTGGAAAATAGGTAACATTAAAAATTGACAAAATAATGAAAGAGCAAAGAAAGGTAATTTTAAAAATACCCAAAAAAGTTAAAACTGTTGAGGCGGATGTTGTCGTGGTTGGTGGTGGTTTGAGTGGAGTTACGACAGCGTTAACATGTGCAAGCAATGGTTTAAAGACCTTTTTAGTGGAAAAGTATGGATTTCCCGGTGGCCTTATCTCAACTGCGTTTGCCTATCCTTTAAGAGTGTTTAATTTTCAAAGAAACTTCGATGAATTGTTTACTGAGGAAGGAACTGAAACAATTAAATATCCGATTTTTTCAACACTGATAAGATATCTCTTAAAAAATAAAGCAGTACCCCAATTTATCTATCCTGACCCGTTGAAAATATCGGGTGGGGTAATTCCATTCGATTTGGAAATGTTTAAAAACACGATGCTTGAACTTCTTCTTGATTTCAAGATCGATTTGCTTTTTCATGCTACATTTGTAAGAGCAAAGTTGATGGGGGACACAGTATCATCAATTTTAGTGCTTGGGAAGGAGGGATTGATCGAAGTAAAGGGGAAATATTTTGTCGATGCAACTGGAAATTGTGCTGTTTTCAAATCTATAGATGAAAATTTGACGAGAAAAGTTAAATCTTTTGCGAGATATAATTTTGTCATATGTGGCTGTGATTTCAGCAAAGATGATGATAGAATTGTCTGTGAAACTGTCAAGATAGAAAATTTCACATACCATGCGTACATTGTTGAAAAAGACGGTATGAAAGTTGCAATTTATGAGTTGCCCATAAAAAATCATTGTATTGTGTTTGGCTTATCTGATAATTCTGACAATGAATTCATCCCCGATGACCTTGTTTTAATTAGCATGATGGAGGAGAGATTGCAATTAAAAGTTCATTCTTTCCTTGAGTATTTGAGGCAATTTAAACCTTTTGAGAAGGCTAATATTTCAATGTTCCCAGCACAAATTTATTTTACGGAGAGTTGCAGAATTAACGGAATGTATACATTAACTTCTGAAGATGTTTTCAACAATAAAAGCTTTGACGATGAGATCGCGGTGCTTAAAATATCTGTGATCGCTGAGAGTTTGTTTCCTTGTGTTCTCGCTCCAGATAAAAAATTTGACAATTTAATAATCCGTGTGCCTTTTTCATCTTTTTTAACAAGAATTAAAAATCTAGTTGCGGTTGGCAGAAACGCAAGCGTAAGCGAAGATTTAAAATTTGTTCTTTACTCTTTCCCACTTGCTGTGAAAACATCAGAAAGCATAGGAAGGCTTATATCTTTTGCATATAAAAACAACTTGAAATTAAATCAAATTGCTAGAACAAAAACCAAGTGAACGAATGAAGGCAGAGGTTTTGGATAAATTGAAGAATGGAATCATTGTTTCTTGCCAGCCTGATGAGTTTGGGCTTTTTTCAAGGACTGAGTTTATAGTCGAGTTCGCAATTGCAGCTGAGCTTGGCGGTGCTACAGGAATTAGAACGGAAGGTTTAGAAAATATTAAAGCCGTAAAAGATAAGGTTAAAATTCCCGTGATTGGACTTATAAAAGGTAAATACCCCGATGGAAGTGTGCTTATAACGCCAGACGTAGAAGCAGTTCAAAAAGTAATTGAATCTGGAGCTGATATAGTTGCAATTGATGTGACATCAAGGGATGAGAGATTTAAAATTTTTGAAGAGATCAGGGAAAGATATAAAGATGCAATTTTGATGGCTGATGTTTCAACTTATGAAGAGGGAGTTATATCCGCTGAGCTTGGGGCTGATGTTGTTGCAACAACGTTGGCTGGTTACACTCCTTATACAAAGCATTCATTCAAAAAATATGAACCTGATTTTGATCTCGTTTATAAACTTGCGAGCACCCTTAAAGTCCCGATTATCGCTGAGGGTCGCATATGGACGGTTGAACAAGCGAAGAAGATGTTTGAGATTGGGGCTCACGCTGTCGTCATCGGTTCTGCTATAACAAGGCCAAGGTTAATTGTTCAAAGATTCGTTGAGGAAATTCAGAAGTGAAATAATATGAAAAAAACTTTACAAAATATCATTGAGTTTGAAGAGTTTGATGTTATAGTTGCAGGAGCAGGAATAGCGGGAGTTTGCTCTGCTATTGCTTCGGCAAGGGAGGGAGCAAAAACTATCTTAATAGATCGATATGGATTTTTAGGTGGGATGTCGACAGCTGGCATGGTCTCACCATTTATGAAATATTGGATAGAGGATGAATTTGACGGGAGAGTTAAACCTTTAGTTGGAGGGGTGTTTGAGGAAATCGTAAAGGGAATGGAGAAAATAGGTGGGGTCATAGATAATGGGTTTAACGCATGGGCTTTTAGAAAAGTTGTGAATGAACTGTTGTGTGAAGCTGGCGTTAAAACTATAAGACATGCTTTAATTTTTGGTGTTGAGTTTGAAAATGTTAATCGAAAAAGAAAGATTACTTCTTTAATCTTGAACTATAATTCCAAATTTTATCGCTTTCCTGGAAAAGTTTTTGTCGACACAACTGGAGATGCTGAAATTGTTTACCTTGCAAATGCGGGTTGGATGAAAGGTGATGAAAAAACTGGGTTAACACAAGCGATGACATTATTTTTTAGAGTTGGTGGGATCGATGTCAAGAAAGCAGTTGATTTTGTGCGAGCAAATCCCCAACAGTTTTATCCCTGGTCGACTTCTGAGTATATCCTAGGTCGCATAGTTTCAATTGCTGGCTATTTTGATCTTGTAAAGGAAGGGAAGATAAAAGGTTTGCTTCCGGAAGAGATCGAATACATCTTTTTTACGACTTTGCCTGAGGAGGGGGAAGCATCTTTTAACACAACTAATATACTTGGGCTTGATGGGACAAGTTCGTTTGATTTAACGAAAGCAGAGATAGAGGGACGAACTCAGATGTTGCAAATTTATAATTTCCTTAAAGAAAAAATTCCAGGATTTGAAAATTCATATTTACTTGAATCAGGGATACAGGTTGGAGTGCGAGAGACTCGAAGAGCAATAGGGGAGTATATTATTTCTGGTGAAGATATTCTGAAAGCTCGTAAATTTAAAGACGCTATAGCCAGGGCTTGTTATGGAATTGACATTCATGGTCAAAGAGGAGAAAAATCTAGATTGGAACATTTGAAAGAAGGACAATATTATGAAATACCATTGAGAGCTTTGATTGTTAAAAAGGCATATAATTTGCTCGTCGCTGGTAGAAATATTTCTTCAACGAGGGAAGGTCATTCAGCTTTGAGAATTCAAGCAACATCTGCAGCAACGGGAGAAGCAGCAGGCGTTGTTGCAAGCTTGGCTGTAAAGTTTAACAGGGATGTAAGAAAAGTCCCCTACGAAATCATTAGTGAAAAATTAAAAGCACGTGGAAATATTTAAAACAAAAAGAGTAAAAGCCATGACTAAGAAAATCAATGCAGTTCAATTTGGGCTTGGTCCTATAGGACAGCTTTGCGCAAAAACAATACTTCAAAAACACAGCGGCAGAATTAATTTAGTGGGTGCGGTTGATATTGATCCCTCTAAAGTTGGTAAGGATATTGGCGAGTTAGTTGGGGTTGGGAGCACTGGGATCATAGTTGAAAATAACATTAAAAGCATCGTTAAGAAACATAAAGTAAATCTTGTATTTCACACCACGACTTCCTTTATGGAAGATGTGAAGGAACAGATTATTGACTTGATAAAATTGAAATTAAATGTTGTCTCATCAACCGAGGAATTGTTTTTCCCATGGTTTAGAAATCGTCAGATTGCTGAGGAGATTGATTTACTTGCTAAGAAATTTAAAGTTAGAGTTTTGGGAACTGGGGTTAATCCTGGATTTGTAATGGATGTGTTGCCTTCAGTTTTAACGCAGGTCTGCACGGAAGTTAAAAAGATAAGGGTTGAAAGAGTTGTAAATGCATCAAAAAGAAGGTTACCGCTTCAGTTGAAGATCGGTGCTGGTTTAAAGGTTGGGGATTTTAAAGCCAAAAAAGCAACTGGGAAATTTGGTCACATTGGACTTGTTGAATCATTGCAATTTTTGGCTTATATTTTAAACATACAACTTGACGAGATAAAAGAGGAACTGAACCCGATAGTAACGAAGAGAAATTTAAAAACCGAATATTTGACGATTCAAAAAGGAAGGGTCGCTGGGATACATCATACAGCGATAGGATTTAAGAATGGGCAGGATGTTATAACTCTTGATTTAAAGATGTATGTTGGCGATCATAAAGATTACGACGCAGTTTACATAGATGGAGAGCCACCGATAAAAATGAAAGTTTTAAATGGAATTTTTGGTGATGTTGCTACTGTAGGAAGCTTGATTAACTCTGCTTATTTAATTTTTAATGCAAAACCTGGGCTTATAACTATGGCAGATATTGGACTACCCCATGGATTTTTAAGGCAACGACAATAAAAAGAGGTTCAAACTTGTCCTACAAATTTGTTTTATCAAAATGGTTTGCGCTTGGAAATGAGTTAAAAACACACATAGTGTTAAATCCATACGCCGGAAGATGGAAGGGTGCGAAACTTTATCACAAACTTATCCAATATGTAAGGCATCTGAAATATCTTGAGAGGTTTCAGGTAACCACAGCACCTGGTGAGGCAATACAAATTGCTCGAGACACGCCGGCTGAACTCGTCGTTGCTGCTGGAGGTGATGGCACAGTTAATGAAATTGTAAATGGTATTTTACAAAGCAATTCAGAAAAACTTCTTGGGGTTATCCCAATAGGTTCAGGGAACGATTTTGCTAAAATGTTAAATTTAAAACCATTTAAAATAAAGGTTGCTATTGAATCGATAAAAAGAAGAAGGATAACGACTTCGGATGTCGGCATAATTAGATTTATTGACGAATTTGGTAACTCTGGAGAAAGATTTTTTATAAATGGAGTTGGGGTTGGATTTGACGCGGTGGTTGCAAATGAAAGTCGGAAGATAAAGCATTTGCGTGGTATTTTACTTTATTTGCTTGCCTTGCTCAAAAGTTTAAAAGATTATGAAACCCCAGAAATGGAAGTGTATATTGATGGCAAGAAAATAAAAGAAAAAATTTTCCTTGTCGCTGTTGGAAATGGTAAGTCAGCCGGCGGTGGTTTTTTGCTCACGCCTGATGCAAAAATTAACGATGCTTTGCTTGATGTATGCCTTGTAAGTGATTTATCTATTTTAAGAGTACTTCAAGTTCTTCCAACAGTGCTTAAAGGTAAGCACATACAGTATCCTGAGGTAACGATGTTTAAGGCAAAGGAAATTGAAATAAGTTCAAATTCAAATCTGACGATGCACGCAGATGGCGAAATAATCGGGACATCTCTAAGATGGATAAAAATTTCAATTATCCCATCAGCAGTTGAGGTAATATCAAACATATAAAGGAATAGAAGATGAAAAATTTTCAAGTGAATAAATATGGCTATTTCACTGAAGATGGTAAGGAATTTGTAATTACAACTCCTAAAACTCCAGCGCCGTGGATGAACTATATTTGGAATGGCAGATGGGCTGGACTTGTAAGTCATACTGGTGGAGGATATAGTTTTTACTTAACTCCGCGTGACAATCGCTTGACAAGATATAGGTATAATTGTCTTCCATGGGATCAGCCGGGACGGTATATTTATGTTAGGGATAAAAAAATAGCCAACTATTTCTCTCTTAGTTGGGCACCGACAATTGAGTTAAAGTATGATTATTATGAGTGCAGGCATGGACTTGGATATACGAAAATTATCACTGAGAATTTAGGTATAAGAGGAGAAGTTACTTACTTCGTTCCACGTGATTATGACATTGAAATATGGCTTGTGAAGCTAAAAAACTTGACAAATGAAAGAAGGGATCTCGATATATTCGCTTATATCGAACTTATAATGGGAAACGCTCTCAACGATTTGATAAATCAACCGAACGACAAACACTTTCCAGATGTGTATTTCGATGGCGATCTGAAATCAATCGTTGCGACGAGAAGGTACTGGGTAACAAATAGAGGTGTAAGCGTTGCGCAGCCAAATCATGCATGGCCATATTATCTCATCTTTTCGACATCGCTTGAAATTAAAGGTTTTGATGGGGATAAAGAAAAATTTATAGGTAGATGGAGAAGCAATGCTAATCCTGAAGCGGTCGAATTAGGAAGTTGCTTTAATACTGAAATAACCGCCGGGGATCCGTGCGCAGTTATTCAGTCCGAACTTGAACTTGAGGAAGGTGAAGAGAAGGAATTCGTGTTTTTTATGTTTCTTGTGGATAAACCCTCACTTCATACCAATGAAAGGCTGAAAAGAAATTCAAAGGCATATAATAAAGCAAGTGAAATTTTAAATAAGTTTAAAAATCTTGGCTTCGTACATCAAAAGTTTGACGAATTGAAAAAATATTGGGATGATTATCTTAAAACACTTCAAGTGAAAACCCCGGATGAAAAATTAAATCTTTTTGTCAACGTTTGGAACAGGTATCAAATAGCCGTGACCTTTGATATGTCAAGAAACGCCGGCTATTATCATGGAGGTTTGTTATTTGGCACGGGAATAAGAGATCAAATGCAAGATATTTTCGGGGAGTTAATCGCAAATCCAAAGAGAGTTAGGGATAGAATTCTTGAGGTTTGTAGTTATCAGTTCAAAGATGGGAGCATGCTACATAATTTTTTTAGAATATCAAGAACAGGTGAAAAAACAGGCCATTGCGATACACCTCTTTGGTTACCTTTTGGCATCATCACTTATTTGAAAGAAACGGCGGATTTTAACTTACTATATGAAAAAGTGGAATATTATGATGGTGGTAGTGGCACAGTTTTACAGCATTTGATAAAAGCGATTGAATATTCATTGAACAATTTAGGGAAACATGGTTTGCTTAAATTTGGTCGAGGGGACTGGAATGACACATTGGATTATGTTGGGGTTAAGGGCAAAGGAGAAACAGTGTGGGGTTCGGAGTTTCTTGCGTATATTTTGAGAGAAGTAATTGAGTTATTCAACTATCTCGGTCTCAAACAATTTCTGAAAAAATATTCTGAAGAATACTTAAAAATTGCCAATAATATAAACAGATTTTGCTGGGATGGAAAGTGGTATATACGGGGATTTAAAGATGATGGGAAACCTTTTGGCTCTTCAAAGAATCGGGAGGGTAAAATTTTTGCCAATCCACAAGCCTGGGCTGTGATAAGTGGAATTGCTGATGAAGAGCGAACGAAGATGTGTCTTAAATCCGTGGAGAAATATCTTGACACACCGAAAGGACCTAAGATTTTGCATCCCCCGTTTACCAAGGTTGATCCAAGTATCGGGCTTGCAACTCGATGTGTCCCTGGGAAAAAAGAAAATGGCGCAATTTTCAATCATGTGGCAAGCTGGGTTTTCTTGGCTGAGTTAATTGCTGGAAATGCAGAAAGAGCTTATCAAATATATCATGCTACACTGCCATTAAATAATGCCATTGACGCTGATTTGTATAAAATGGAGCCATATGTATATTCGGAATATGTGACAAGCCCAGATCACCCTTCATTTGGGGAGGCAAGTCATTCATGGTTGACGGGATCTTCAGATTGGTTTTTCAAAAGCGTTGTTGAATATATGCTTGGGGTTAGGCCCACTTACGCTGGTTTGTTAATCGACCCATGCATTCCATCAAGCTGGAAGAGTTTTAGTGTGAATAGGCTCTTTCGTGGCGTTGAATATAGAATCGAAGTTTTAAATCCGGACGGCGTTAATAAGGGAGTTAAAGAAATATGGGTGGATGGGAAAAAATACGGCGATCGTATTCTTCCAGTTTTTAAAAAGGGAAGCATTTGCGAAGTAAAGGTTATCATGGGAAAAATTTAAAATTAAATTGAACTTGATCCTTATGCAAGATAAAGAAAAAGAAATCGAAGAGACAAAACTTGAAATTCCAAGCGACTTTAAAGCTGGATATGTTGCCATAGTTGGTGAACCGAACGTTGGGAAATCAACTTTACTTAACACCTTGCTTCAACATAAAATTTCAATAGTCACACCCAAACCACAGACGACGAGACATAAAATAATTGGAATAATGACCGGCGAGAATTATCAGATTGTTTTTCTAGATACGCCAGGTTTGATCAAGCCGAGATATTTGCTTCAGGAGGTGATGATGGAATATGCTGAATCTGCTTTAAAAGACGCAGATATAATTTTGTTCATGGTCGATGTAAAAAAGGTTAAAACCAATGAAGCCATTGTCAAAACTTTGCCATTTGAAATATTGAAAAAATATGTTGAAGAGAAACCAATAATTTTAGTTATAAACAAAGTGGACCTTATCAATAAGCTTGAAGTTTTACCGATGATTGATTTCTTTAGCAAAGTTTTTCCTTTCAAAGAGATCGTCCCAATATCAGCATTGAAGGGACAAAATATAGATGAACTTAAAAAGGTTTTGATTCAATATCTCCCCACACATCCGCCTTTTTATCCGCCAGATATGATTACAGAACATCCAGAGAGATTTTTCGTCGCTGAGATAATTCGCGAAAAAATTTTTCAACTTTGTCGACAGGAAATACCTTACTCAACAACTGTATCTATAGTTGAATTTAAGGAAGCGCAAAATGAGGGAGAGAGGGATTATATAAGTGCTGAGATCTATGTTGAGAAGGAATCGCAGAAGGGGATCATAATTGGTAAAGATGGACAAATGCTCAAGAAAATTGGAACGCTTGCGCGAGAGGAAATAGAATGGTTTCTGGGAAGACCTGTTTATCTGGAGTTATATGTTAAGGCAAGAAAAAAATGGCGTGATAGTAAAGTGTGGTTAAAGAGGCTGGGTTATACGGTTGATTAGAAAGAAAATAAAAATTTAAAATGCCGGAGATAAAACCGTTTAAAGGTTTAATTTATAATTTAAGTTTGCCCATTCAAAGGCTTGTCGCACCGCCCTACGATGTAATCTCAGATAGGGAAAGAGATGAACTGTACGAACTTCATCCCTATAATGTGATACGATTGATTTTAAACCGAGATGAAAACAGATATGAGAGCGCAAAAAACTTCTTTGAAACATGGCTCAGGGATGGAATTATTACAGAAAGGGACAAAGAAGCAATTTTTGTTTATGAACAAGGATTTAAATATGATGGCAAAGGTTATACACGAATTGGGATCATTTGCTTGATGAAGCTTGAGGAATTCG
>NZ_CZVS01000043.1:0-18576 GCF_001535985.1 Candidatus Kryptonium thompsonii
CAAGTTCAATTAAAATATTATCAATTTGAAGCCCGGCGATTGCCGCAAGAACATGCTCAACCGTATAAACCTTAACATCTCCAATCCCAAGCGTCGTCCCACGGCTTACATCAACAACATATTCAATAAGCGCTGGGATTTCAGGAGCCCCACCAAGATCTATCCTTTTAAATCTTATGCCGTAATTTGGCGGAGCTGGCTTAAAGGTTATTGTACAATACTTTCCGGTGTGTAAACCAACGCCTGATAAAGATACTGGCTTTTTTATCGTCTGCTGTTGCACTAACATAACTTTAACCTCCCAACCTAAGTTTTTTGTTTAACACAAATTCCTAAATTAAGTTTAAAAAATTAACCTTTTGAAATGATCTTTTCAAATTTTTCTTTAAGTTCGCGAAACTCTTTTATCAACTCTGGAAGCTGTCTTATCGCTCCCTCTATTCTCAAAGCAACCGAATGTTCCCGCGCCGGATAACCGAAATAAACTTTTCCTGGCTCTGTGATTGACTTTGATACCCCGGATTGCGCTGCTATCGTCGTTCTATCGGCAATCTCAATATGACCAACTATCCCAACTTGACCAGCAAGCACACAATTTTTCCCAATCTTAGTGCTCCCAGCAATCCCCGTTTGAGCTGCTATAACTGTGTTTTCACCAATTACAACATTATGAGCTATTTGAATTAAGTTATCAAGCTTTGCGCCACGCTTTATCACAGTTTCACCAAGGGTCGCTCTGTCAATCGAACAATTTGACCCAATTTCAACATCGTCTTCAATTACAACTATTCCAACTTGAGGAATTTTCTCATATGTTCCATCTGGCCTCGGGACAAAACCAAATCCATCGCTACCCACCACAGTTCCAGAGTGAATTATAACTCTATTCCCAATTTTACATCTATGATAAATCGTCACATTTGGATAAATCAGAACATCATTCCCTATCTCAACATCGTCGCCAATTACAACTCCAGGCATTATCACAGTGTTATCACCTATTTTTGCTCTTTCTCCGACAACGACATTTGCACCAATGCGAACATCCCTGCCGAGAACGGCGCTTCCTGCGATAACTGCTGTCGGATGAATACCCTTGGGTAAAAGTTCAACCGGTGGATTTAACAACTTTAAAACTTTAACAAAAGCATAATAAGGCTCATCAACCATAATCAATGAAACATCTTCTCTTCTCCTACTGAAGTTTTTCCCAACTATTACAGCCGAAGCTTCCGTAGTTTCAAAAAACTTTTCATATTTTGGATTCGCGATAAATGTTATATCACCTTTGGATGCATTCTGTATCTCCGAAACTTTCTCCACCTCCACATCACCATCTCCAACTAACTCACCTCCAAGAATTTTTGCAATCTCTGATAACTTCATAAAGCTAAATCACTTTACTTGTAAAAGTTTGTTTAATACCTTCTGAGTTAAATCATATTTTTCATTCGCATAAAGCAATAAGATCTCCCCACTTTTATCAAACACGAAATCATACCCTTCTTCAAGTGCTACCTCTTTTATCGCGTTAAAAATTTTATCCTGAATTGGTTTAACAATTTCAGCTTGCTTACGATAAAGTTCTCCATCCGGACCGAACTTTTGCATTTGGAAATCAGCAATCTTTCTATCAAGTTCTGTCAATTCCTTTTCCATCTGTGCTCTTGCTTCATCAGTCAGAATAAGCTTTCTCTTTTCATATTCATCATATTTTGTTTTCCACTCATCTCTCATCTTTTGAAGTTCTCCTTGCCACTGCTTAATTAGTTCATCAACCCTTCGTTGTGCTTCCTGCGCCTCGGGAAGTTGCCTCATTATCGTCTCGGAATCAACATAGCCGATCTTTAACTGGGGAAACAAAAACCCAACACAAACTAAAGATAAGATCAAAACCTTCGGAAGTAATTTCATTTAGATTTTGCTCCCCTTGTTAATTTATCAAGAACTTTAAATGTAATGTCGAACTGTTTATCTGCATAAAGTAAAATTACATCCCCAGCTTTGTCAAAAACGAAGTTTAATTTTTCTTCTTGAGCAACATCTTGAATTGCATCAATAATTTTGTCTCTTAATGGCTTCAATCTTTTCTCCCTCTCTTGTTCAAATTCACCCTGTGGACCAAGTTTTTGATTTCTGTACTCGAAAATTTTCTGCTCAAGCTCGGCGATTTCTCTTTGCATTTGTTCCTTAGCCTGGGGATTTAGCATCGCCTCTTTCTTTTGATATTCTTCAATTTTACTTTGATATGTCTTAACCATTTGATCATATTCACTTTGATACTTCTGCAAAAGGTTATCAAGTTCTTTTTGAATTTTTTGAGCTTCCGGCAATTGCTGCAAAATTACTTGCGAATCAACATAACCAATTCTTATCGCTGCTTGTTGTGAATAAAGCGATGTGACAAAAAGTAATGTGAATAAAAGTAAAAGAATATTTTTCTTCATCAGGATTCTCCATTTTTTGTTTTAAGTTTAGAAACCTCTGCCAAACTGAAAATGAAAACGCCATCCATCGGGTTTCCCATCTTTGGGTTCAACATCATCAAACCCATATCCGTAATCAAATCCAATTAAACCGATTGGTTGCATATAAAGGCGCACGCCAAAACCAGCAGAACGTTTTAAACTAAACAAATCAACCTGCCTCGTCTTTGCCCACGCATTACCAGCCTCAGCAAATATCAGTAAATATATCGGCATTGGATTCATAGTTAAACCAAAACGAAGCTCAGTGGTATATTTCATTAAAACTCTTCCTTGCGGGACACGGTTCGATGTAACTGCGATCGACATATCTTCATAACCACGGAGTGGGGTTACCGCAATATAACCAAGCCCTGTGCCACCCATCGAAAACAACTCAATCGGTGGAATAAACGAATCACGACGAAAACCATCAACATAACCCCAATCAAATGAATTATACCAAACCAACTTCTCCCAATTAAAAATCCTAGCGAACCATTCAGAGTTTAAATAAATCTTAAAGTAATCCGTAGTCCCAGGGAAAATAGGTCCACCAGATATCTCAGTCGAAAGTGAAACATTTGAACCAATACTTGGGAAAATCGGATTGTCCACGCTATTTCTTGATATAATCTGTGTCAAGCTAAATTGAGTCCACTTCCCTTCGCTGTAATACCCACTTGTTCCCGAAACATCATAAATTTGAAACCCAAAAATATAATCAATCCTGAAATAATCATCCGGCCATCTCAACCGCTTACCTAAACTAAAAGAACCACCCGTTTGCCTTAACTCATATCCAAAAGCATATCTAGTATCAACAATGTTAAAACCAACCGATGTTGGAGTATCTCTAAACCACGGTTCTCTAAAACCTAAACTAAAAGTCCTGTAATCATACCTTCCAAAAACCCACTCAAAATTAAGCATTTGTCCATCCCCACCACGCCACGGCTCGGTGATTGAAAAGTTGTTAAATGTCACACCAATGCTTCCAATCAACCCAAAACTGCTGTATCCTACTGAAGCGTTAAAAGTATCGCTTGATTTCTCCTCAACTTCATAAGTTAAATCCACAGTTGAATCACTTACCATCCTGTAATCAGGTTTGAGCTTTTCAGGATTAAAATAGTTCAAAACGGCAAGATTTCTTATACTTCTTACGATATCGCTCCTGCTGAAATATTTCCCTGGGACAGTGTAAAGTTCACGCCTTATTACCTTATCTTTCGTTTTAGTATTCCCTTTGATGTCAACTCTTCTTATTCTAAACTGTTTACCTTCAAAAACATGAATCACAATATCCAAAGTATCCTCAGCCACTCTAACTTCCTCAGGTTGCATGCTCATTGTCAAATATCCATTATCAAGATAAAGCGAAGCAACATCTGTTTGTTGTTCATTACCATACAAATTCCTCTCAAACTTCTCACGATTGTAAACTTCACCACTTTTAAAACCAAGTCGGTCGCTTAAAATTTTATCATCAAAAATCGTATTGCCTTCCCACGTGATATTTCGAATTTTATACTGTGGTCCTTCAAACAACTTTATCTTGATAAAAAGATTTTCTCTCTTCTCATCCACATACACAGAATCATCAAGTATGGTTGCATCTTTGAAACCTTTCTTGCGGTAATATTCAATTATTTTTTTCTTATCCTCCTCATATTTTTTTCTATCAAACTTCGCAGTCCGCCAGAACATCCACCATTTTTTCTCTTTCGTATCTTTCATTTCACCTTTTAAATCGCCATCTTTAACTTTTACATTCCCCTCAAAGATAATTTTTTTGATTGAGATTTTCTTCCCCTCATTTATGCTAACCTTTAAATTTGCCCTCCCTTCTTTTGTTGGAATAATGTCAAATTTCACATCAACCAAAAAATATCCCTTTTCTTCATATGCTTTCCTTATGTCGTTTGCAATTGAAGTTAATCTATTTTCAGCAATTACTTGCCCACGAACAAGGTTAATTTTATTTTTAATATCCTTTACAGAAATTGCCTTAGCCCCTTCAACTATTACATCATCAAGGCGTGGATATTCCTCAACTCGAATCAGAAGATAAACCCCGTCACCAACTTGATTTTCAATTTCAATGCTGACCTTTTTAAAAACCCTTAAAGCCCAGAGTTGCTTGATGGCATTTCTGATCTTATCACCAGATATTAAGATATTTCCAACCCTCGTAAAACTAATTTCATCGCCAACTTTTAATCCTGAGTTGGCAATTATAGCGGAAGGCTGAACAACTGTATTACCTTCAACCGAAATTCCAAGAATTTTATAAACCTCTTGTTGCTGAGCAAACAAATTCGAAACCAAAAATAGAATTAAAAAAATGTAACTTAAAAATCTACGCATTACCATTAAAACTTTTCTTTTTTATTTGCTCGCTCGTCATCCCAAATCTTCTTTCTCTCCTTTGATAATCTTTTATCGCCTCATATAGATGCTTCCTTCTGAAATCAGGCCAAAGGCAATCACAAATATAAAGTTCGGTATAAGCAATCTGCCACAGCAAGAAGTTGCTTATTCTGTACTCACCACTCGTTCGTATAAGCAAATCTGGTTCGGGCATCCCTGCGGTCTTCAAATAATTTGAAAAAAGTTTATCATCGATCTCATCAACCTTAACCTTACCATTTTTGACATCCCTCGCTATACTCTTAACCGCTTCAATAATTTCCCATCTGCCACTGTAACTTATGGCGAGATTTAAAACCATCCGCTTATTATTCCTCTTCTTCTCAATTCCCTTTTGAGTTCTCTTTGAACCTCAACAGGTAAACTCTCAATATCACCAATTGCCATAAGCTTTATATCGTTTTTCTGAAGTTTATCCACCTCTGTTCGCAAAACTTTAATAAGAAGCTTCATCAAAGTATCAACTTCATATTTAGGTCTTTTCCAGTTCTCAGTTGAAAAAGCAAACAAAGTTAAGTATTTTACCCCGAGTTGTGCACATGCTTCAACAACATCTCTAACTGATTTAATCCCTTCTCTGTGTCCAGCAACCCTTGGTAATCCTCTTTTTTTAGCCCATCGTCCATTTCCATCCATTATTATTGCAATGTGCTTGGGAATCTCACCTCTTGATTTTAACTCCTCTTGAATCTTTCTGTCGCGATAGCCTTTAACCTCTGTTTTCGATGAGGAAACGGCGTCGCCCACTTTATCGATGCTTTTGCTTTTTTTGAAAAAATTCAAACGGTAAAATCCTCTAACTTTCAAAATTTCTAAGTCAAAATTTAACCTTTTAAATTCAAAAAATCAATTTTTCACACTAACTTGATTTTAACTAGCTCAGGAATTAATTTTAAACTGAGAAATTAAAAATCGCATCCTCAATGCGTATCATAATCTACACGGGAAAAGGTGGCGTTGGCAAAACTACTGTATCAGCTGCAACAGGAGTATTATGCGCCGAGCTTGGCTATAAAACCATTGTGCTCAGCACCGACCCCGCTCATAGTTTAAGTGATTCAATTGGTAAAAAAATTGGCAAAAACCCAGTTAAAGTAACTGACCGACTCTGGGCTCAAGAAATTGATGTGACCGAAGAATTGCGGATTAATTGGGATAAGATTCAAGGCTTTATTGTAAAGTTTCTGTCATACCAAGGATTTGATAAATTCATAGCCGAAGAATTTGCTATATTCCCTGGACTTGAAGAGCTTTTCAGCCTGCTTAAAATAAACGAATACTACGAGAAGGAAAGTTATGATGTTATAATCGCCGATTGCGCCCCAACAGCGAACACAATTAGAATGTTAAGTTTCCCTGATATAGTAAGTTGGTATATGGAAAAATTTTTCCCACTTGAAAGAAAACTCGTGAAGACAATAAAACCCGTGGCTGAAAAAGTTGTCAAATTCCCACTCCCATCCGACGATGTTTACGCACAAGTAGAAGAACTCTATAAAAAAATTGAATACACGAAGAAAACTTTAACGAACCCTAAAATATCGTCTGTGCGCCTTGTTGTCAACGCCGAAAAAATGGTTATAAAAGAATCACAAAGAGCATACACCTATCTTAACCTTTTCGAGTTTCCAGTTGACCTTGTAATAGTTAACAAAGTTTTTCCAGATGAAATTAGCGATAGATATTTTAAAAAATGGAAATTTACACAGGCAAAACATATCGACACCGTAAGAGAAGCGTTCGACCCAATTCCAATTAAGATCTCATTTTTGCACGATGATGAGATCACCGGTTTAAACAAACTTTTAAAATTTGCACAAAACCTTTTTAAAGATGAAGACCCGACCAAAATTTATTATTACGAAAAACCAATGCAAATCGAAGAAAGAAATGGCAGATATTTTCTGAAGTTAAAGATGCCAATTTTCACAAAAAAAGAAGTAAACATTTGGATTAAAAATGACGAGTTGATAATTGAATTGCCGAGCTTTAGGAGAAACATATTTTTACCCTATACACTTGTTACATCAAAAATTAAAGAAGCGAAGTTAAATGACGGAGTTTTAACAATCGAATTTGAAAAAACAAAACAGGATTAAGCCATGCCAGTAGAAAAAGAAAAACAAATGCCGAAATACTACATTCCATTGCCGGATTTCCAAGCGCTTTTCAAATCTCTTCCACCGGAGCTAGATGAAGCAAAGAAACATTTCATTCAAGTAAATAAAGAAATCTTACTTACGATAAGATCGGTGATAGACGCTGGGATTGCGATCGCTGACAAACTTCTCGAAGAAAAACCAAAAACAGAACCAGCAAAAAAGATAAAAGTTAAATAATTATCTCTGCGGGATCTCAAAGCTAAACGATCCCCAAAAACTCTCCCAGTTTACATTGTCACAATTCTCGCATCTCCGCAGATGTACAAGACGAACAAGTTGAAATCCTGAATTTTTAACTTTAAACTTTGCTATTCCATTTTTGTTTGTTTTCGCCTTTTGCTCAAAAACATCATTTTGACCCGCACCGTAGAGTGTCACAATCTTATTCGCAAGCGGTTTACCTTCAAATAAAACTTGAACTTCAAGTTCATCCCCAACTTTAAGAAGGTATGGATTTTTCAAAAGCACTATCTCAAGCCGTTGCCCGATGACCTTTTTATAAATCTCCCCTTCAATCTTATCCCCTGACAAAACAAGCGATTTTATATACCTACGGTATCTCTCTTTTTGAACTCCGCCTTCTAACTTTACCTTGATATCTGTTATCCCTTCATGCTTTAAATACTCATTAAATTCTTTAGGCTTCAACTCAATATAAGCCCATCCTCTTTCCATAGCGATCAAGCCGAGACCATCAAAATCAACTTCCTTTTTCAGAACCGGAACTGATTTATCTTTGACTTGTGACAATAAGTCAACAATACCATCGTTTTTCACTAATTCAAATTTTTCGGTCATTTCCCTCTGAAGTTCTCGCTCAACCTCAGCCTTAAGTTTATCGCCAACATAAAGATGTACAATCAATGTATCGCCTTTTGACAAAACAAACTTTTGTGGACGAAGCCAATAGTCATGGGCGTAAACAAAATTAAAAATGAACAAGAAGATCAGGATTTTTCTCATTGCTTCCACCTATAATTTTCTTTTAAAAATATGATTGCTTTTGCCTTTTTGTTTAAATCAAAACCCGTGAAATCATCCCCATCAAAATCATAGGGGTTTCCGTAGCCAAGCCAATTCCAATCATGCAGTATTTCAAGTTTATCCTTCTTGTTAAGTGAGTTGTAATTCGGTATGACATTTTTCAATCTCGGATAATTCGCATATTTAGTTGGATTAACTATTGAGAAAACTTTTTTATGTCTCCTCATCTCACCCCATTTTTCATCGGAAGTTCTTTCAGTTTTATAAACATAAACTTCACCTGCCTTTATTTTAATGAATCCACTTTTTATAAACTCCCCTTCATCATAAACACATATTTCAGCCCCGGTTGCGATAAGCGAAGCCTTAAGGAGAAATTCACACAAAAGATAAGCGTTAAACTCATTCCCACCGATTCGTGTTATACCACTTGCTATCGAATTATCAATATACCCCCCTCGTTTAAGCACAATTAAACCCTCTCTCTCAAGTTTCTCAAGCGCCTCAACCTCGCTCATCCCAGATGATAAAAGCGTTTCAAATTTTTTTGCTATTATATTTTTAACTGGTTCCTTCTCTCCAGCCCACATCATAAGCTCAACATTTTCCCAATTTGGGAAAACCGCAAATCTTTTGAAATTTATCTTCCCTGCAGTCCAGATAAATTCTGAGTTATACCATTTCTGCAATCTCATCATCTCATTCCACTCCTCATCACTCAAAAAATTTTCCCCATTATCCTCTATCCAATATTTTATCCTTCTCGCCATAATTTTACCTCCATTGTCTTGAGAAATCTTTCAACATACTTGCCGAAGAAGTCAAATTCAAGATTCACCCTGTCTCCGACCTTCCTGAATTTAAGATTCGTATTCTCCCATGTAAATGGGATTATAGAAACTTTAAACCTGTTTGCATCAAGTTCCGCAACCGTTAAACTTATCCCATCAACAGCAATTGAACCTTCCGATATGATATATCTCCCAAATTTTTCGGGAAACTCTATTTCAAAAATCCAACTATTTTTCAATTTCTTTATGCTTTTAATTGTTCCAGTTGTATCAACATGACCAAGGACGATATGTCCACCAAGCCGTTCCTCAAGTTTAAGTGAAAGTTCCAAATTTACCAAATCCCCAGTTTTTAAATCCCCAAGATTCGTTTTCTTTATCGTCTCTTCTACGGCTTCAACTTTAAAACGATCGGTTTGCCTTTCAAAAACCGTTAAGCAAACTCCATTTATTGCAATGCTGTCTCCGATTTTTATCTCTTTGATTAACTTTTTTGATCTCACAGTGAAAATTCTTGCCTTTCCTCGCTGAATGATATTATCAATTTTTCCAACCTCTTCAACTATTCCAGTAAACATACTTAAAGTTAGATTTGTTTAACGATTTCAAAATAAGATTAAACCGTTAAATTTCAAAATTCGGGAAGCCTCGCCTTTACCTTCGGGCATCAAAAGTAACCCCAAATTACTTGACAAACATTCAAGTTTTTATTATATTTAGGTTGAATTCAAAAATAAAAATATGGAGAGTTCAATGATGAAAAAGTTTGCATCAATTTTGTTGATATTTTTATTTGCTATTTTTTCTGCCGGTTGCACAAAGTATGCGAAAGATGAAGAGATCCAACAGTTGAATAACTTGAAAGCTGAAACAGAACAACTCGAAAAGGAAATCAAAGCTAAAGAGCAAGAAAAAGCAGCGTTGCAAAACGAGATCGCACAGAAAGATCAAAAATTGAAGGAACTTCAAGCTGAAAAAGAGAAGGTTCAGCAACGCCTTCAGCAGATAAAGTAAGAAGTGTTTTAACAATAAAACAAAATTGGAGAGCGAAATGAAAAAGTTATTAATAATCTTACTCACATTGGTGTTTGTCATAACCGGCTTTGCTCAGGAAAAAGTTAAGATGAAATATGAAGATTGGCAGAAAGAGATGGCATCATGGACAGCGAAAAGAGATGAGTTGAGGGCTAAGCTCGATGCGTTAAATAACGAAGTTAACAATCTAAAAAGGCAATTAGCTGAAAAAGATGCTCAAATTAAGCAAACACAAGATGCAATCTATGCCCTTGTTGGTACAACACCAGAAGGTGTAAACGAATATAGACAAAAGGTTGCGGACTTTGAAAGAAGATTAAACGAATTATCAAGGCTTTCAAATGAACAACTCTATGAAAGAAGGGCAGAGGTTGAAAAGCTTTATAATGACTACCAAGCCTTGAAATCAGATAAAAGAGTTGCTCTTTCTGAATTTTATGACAAAGTTTTAGGATTTGAATCCCAAGTTAACAATTTAATCACAACCGTTAGGGCTCTTGTTAAAACAAAAGAAGGACAAGTTGTTCTCGCTGAAGCCCTAGTGAAAGAAACGACCTATACAGTTGGAACGTGGAAGAAAGATCGTGATTGTCTCTGGAATATAGCGAAGAAACCGACGATTTATGACAACCCGTTCCTATGGCCAAAGATTTATGTGGCAAATAGGGATAAGATAAAGGATCCAGATTTGATTTATCCTGGCTGGGTTTTAAAAATTCCGCCAAAAGCTGAGCTGACAAAAGAAGAGAAACGGGCAGCCAACGCATACTATCGTAAGAAAGCGGAGAAACAGCAAGCGGGTGGTGGGATGTGAGAACTTTGATGAGATTTTCATTATTAACTTTGAACCCCTGAGCTGTCAAAAGGCAGTATCAGGGGTTTTTTCTTTTTGGAACTATTTTTAAATTTTTCACGATTTAATTTTTAGAGAAACAAAAACAAAGTTGGAGGCAGGAAGACTGAAAAATCATGGTTGAGCGAAAAATTAAGTTATCTGGCGTTAATACCCTTGCCCTCCTGGGCTATAACGATACCTACCTTCACATAATCGAAAAAAAATTTGATGCTGGTATAACTGTCCGTGGGGATAACTTGATCCTTAAGGGTGAAAAGGATGAAGTTGAAAAAATTGAAAGGGTTTTTAAAGAGCTTATTTTTATACTCAATAAAAACGGACATCTTACCGAAAACGATGTCAACATTGTAATTGATCTCGTAAAACTAGATAGCGATGATTTAACATCAACGCACAGAAGAAAAAAACATACTGTTGATGAACTTGATTCAACTATCCTTTTCACAAAAAATGGACCAATAAAAGCTAAAACCCCAGGGCAGCTTGAATACTATCGTCAAGTGAAGAAAAATGACATTGTTTTTGTCATAGGACCAGCAGGAACAGGTAAGACATATCTTGCTGTTGCAATGGCAGTTGCAAGTTTAAAAAATCACGAGGTTAATAAAATCGTCCTTTGCAGACCAGCGGTTGAAGCTGGCGAAAATCTTGGCTTTTTGCCTGGGGACCTGAGGGAAAAAATTGAACCTTATCTTAAACCTCTATATGATGCGCTCGATGATATGCTCCCATCCGATAAACTGAAATCATACTTTGATAAAAGAATCATTGAAATTATTCCACTTGCCTATATGAGAGGAAGAACCTTGAGCAATGCTTTTGTCATTCTAGATGAAGCTCAAAATGCCACAAGCTTACAAATGAAAATGTTTTTAACACGTCTCGGAGTAAACTCAAAAGCAATAATAACGGGCGATATAACCCAGATAGATTTACCTTCAAGAACAACATCAGGACTTGTTGAAATTCAAGAAATTTTAAAAGGAATTGAAGGAATTGCTTTCGTATATCTTGATAAAAATGATGTGGTAAGACATCGGCTTGTTAAAGATATAATTGAAGCCTACGACAGATATAATGCTATGAATGGCAAATCAAACGAAAAAAGGGAGATAAATAATGAACCGAGTTCATGAGCTGTTCCGCGAGCTTGTCGAAGTAATTAGAAGGCTTAGAAAGGAATGCCCATGGGATAGAGAACAAACACATAAATCAATAAGGCATAACTTAATTGAGGAAGCTTATGAAACAGTTGAAGCGATAGATGAAGAAAACTTTGAGGAGTTAAAAAAAGAACTTGGTGATCTGCTTCTTCATGTTATTATGCATTCCGTAATGGCTGAGGAAAGCGGGAAATTTACTCTCGCTGAAGTTATCGAGGGAATTAGGGATAAATTAATTTACAGGCATCCTCATGTCTTTGGCGATGTCAAGGTTGATAACTCCAAAGAGGTAAAACATAACTGGGAAAAATTGAAACAGGCAGAAAATAATCGAGATTCAATCATTTCGGGCATTCCGAAATCATTACCAGCATTAATAAAAGCATATAGAGTTCAAGAGAAAGCAGGAAGCGTTGGCTTCGATTGGGAAAATCCAAATGATGTTTGGAAAAAAGTTGAAGAGGAAATTTCAGAGCTGAAAAAATCAATTGAAAGCAATGATTCAAATAAAATAGAAGAAGAAATTGGGGATCTACTTTTTGCAATTGTAAACTATTCAAGATTTTTGAAAGTTAATCCAGAAAGTGCTTTAAATAAAGCAGTTGAAAAATTTACCCGCAGATTTCAAACAATCGAAAGAGAGCTAAAATCTCAAGGCAAAGATATTTACTCAGCAACACTCAAAGAGATGGACGCAATTTGGGAACAAATCAAGAAAAAAGAAAATCCATCTTCACTTTAACATCGGTATTTTTATCCCGTGTTTCTTCGCCATTTCGATAGCCTTCTCATATCCCGCATCCGCATGTCGAGCTATTCCAAGCCCTGGGTCGGTAGTTAAAACACGTTCTAATCTTACCTCCATTTCTTTTGTTCCATCAGCTACAACTACCATACCAGCATGAATCGAAAGACCAATCCCAACACCGCCACCATGATGAACTGCCACCCAGCTTGCGCCCGCAACGGCATTTAAAAGAGCATTTAAAATTGGCCAATCTGCAATTGCATCACTTCCGTCCTTCATCTTTTCAGTTTCACGGTTTGGAGAAGCAACAGAACCAGTGTCAAGATGGTCACGACCGATCACAATCGGTGCTTTAACCTCACCAGTTCTTACCATCTCATTGAAAATTTTCCCCATTTTCGCTCTTTCACCATATCCAAGCCAACAAATTCTTGCTGGAAGACCTTGAAACTTGACATGCGCCCTCGCTTTTTGAATCCATCTAACAAGGGACTTATTTTCTGGAAATGTTTTAATCACCGCTTCGTCAGTTGCATAAATGTCTTCTGGATCACCGCTTAACGCTACCCATCTAAATGGTCCTCTACCTTCACAGAATAAAGGTCGGATGAACTCGTGAACAAAACCAGGAATTTCAAACGCATCTTTTACTCCATTCGCATAAGCCTCGCCACGAATATTATTTCCATAGTCAAAAACAACAGCGCCTCTTCTCTTAAATTCAAGCATAGCTTTCACATGTTCAACAATTGAACGTTTAGCCATTTGAATGTATTTTTGTGGATCTTTCTTTCTTAACTCAAGCGCTTCCTCATAAGGAATTCCATTTGGTACATAACCATTTAAAGTATCATGAGCCGAAGTTTGATCTGTAACGATGTCAGGAATTATACCACGCCTCAAAATTTCAGGTAAAACATCAGCTGCGTTTCCAACAAGACCGACTGAAATTGCTTCCCTTTTCTCCTTCGCTTTGAGAACAATTTCAAGTGCTTCATCAAGGTTATCCGTCATCATGTCAAGATATCCAGTTTGAAGTCTTCGCTCAATTCTTTTTCTATCGACCTCAACTCCAAGGAAAGCAGCCCCATTTATTGTAGCAGCCAAAGGTTGTGCTCCACCCATTCCGCCAAGTCCAGAAGTTAACAAAAATCTTCCAGCGAGCGTCCCACCAAAATATTTATCAGCACAAGCAGCAAATGTCTCATAAGTTCCTTGCAAAATGCCCTGAGTTCCAATGTAAATCCAACTTCCAGCCGTCATCTGCCCATACATCGTAAGACCAAGAGCTTCAAGCCTTCTAAACTCATCCCAAGTTGCCCAAGCTGGGACAAGCATTGCGTTCGAAATTAACACACGTGGAGCAAATTCATGCGTCTTGAAAATTGCGACGGGTTTCCCCGATTGAATCAACAATGTCTCATCATTTTCAAGCTCTTTTAAACTTTTAACAATCGCATGAAAACACTCCCAATTTCTCGCCGCTTTCCCTGTCCCACCGTAAACAATAAGTTCCTCGGGTTTCTCCGCAACTTCGGGGTCAAGGTTATTCATAAGCATTCTTAACGCTGCCTCCTGAGCCCAACCTTTACATGTTAAGACATTTCCACGTGGTGCTTTTATACTTTTAACATCAAACTCTTTTAATTCAACTTGATTTAAGATTTCCGCCATCTTTTACCACCTCCAAAATTTTTAAAATGAATTTTTTGTAAATATCGCCTTGAAAACATAACCAGCAATTTGCGGATTCTCCCTGAATCGCCTCATTGAATAAGCATACCAATGCTCACCAAAAGGAACATAAATCCTTAATTTATAACCATTTGACACAATTTTATTCCCAAGCTCAGGGCGCACACCAAGCAGCATTTGAAATTCAAACCTCTCGTCTTTCAGGTTATACTCTTTTATCAAGCGATATGCCTCATTTATTAATTCATCATCATGCGTTGCAATACAAATATATGCCTCGCTTTGGAAGAGAATATTTAAAAGGTGCTTGAAGTTATGGTTGATCAATTCCCTCTTTTTAAAAGCAATTGTTTCTGGCTCAATATAGATACCTTTACACAACCTTATCCTTGGCTTCAACGGCAATAGAGCCTTTATGTCGCTTTCACTTCTTTTTAAATATGCTTGAATTGCCACACCAACATTGTCATATTTCGATTTCAGCTTTTTATAAATTTCAATTGTTGCATCCGTTGTCGATGAATCTTCCATATCAATTTCAACAATGTTGTTATACTCCTTTGCAAGTTTAACGAGTTCTTCAACATTGGCATAACAGAAATCAAAATCAAGTTTTAAACCCAATTGTGTAAGCTTGATAGAAAGGTCTGAATTTAAATTATTTTCTTTAATCTTGTTTAGCACAAGCTTATAAGCTTTCAAGGCTTTGATTGCCTCATCTTTGCTGGTGATGTTTTCACCAAGCACATCGATTGTAGCTAATTTTCTTTGCTCATTTAATTTCTTTACAAGGGCAAGTGCATCTTCAAGTCTTTCCCCCGCTATGTATCGGCTTGCAAAATGTCTGACAATTTTTTTAGGAACTAATGGCAAGGTGCGAACGATAAATTCATTTAATAGGTTCATGGTAAAAAGAACCTTTTATTTTATTTAGCCAGAAAAATTTAACCTTTAAAGTTCTAAAAATCAAACTTCAACTCAGCTCCCTTCTATTTGCATAGAAGTTTAGCAACAAACCAACCATAGCCATATTAATCCACATCGCTGAGCCACCATAGCTCAAAAATGGAAGCCATATCCCAATTACAGGAAAAAGTCCAAGCGTCATCCCAATGTTAACCACAATATGAAATGCCCATGTGGAAAAAATTCCAATCGCAACTAAGCTTGCAAATTTTTGCCTTATCGTTGATGCAAGATTTATAACACGCCACAAGAGTATAAGATAAAGCAGGAGAATAATTACTGAACCTATAAACCCAAACTCTTCAGCTGGAACGCAAAAGATAAAATCAGTCCACTGAGCTGGAATAAACCTTAACTGAGTCTGCGTCCCTTTCATAAACCCCTTGCCAACCAAACCGCCCGAACCGATCGCAATTTTTGATTGAATGACATTATAACCAGCCCCTAACGGGTCACTTAGTGGATTTAAAAAGCTTGAAATTCTTTTTTGTTGATGTGGTTTCAAAACCTTATGATAAATATGTTCGCTTGCCAAACCAATTATTAGATTCATCGCTATTATCATAAGTGTCAAAATAAAAGGCTTACGCATCAGGAGAAATAAAACAGTGATTAAAATTGAAACAAGTATAAAAACTTTAAGGCTAAAAAACGAAGCAACGATCAAAAAAATTGGAGCAACTAAAAGCAAGAGCCAAAATACGGGAATCTCAAACCAAAACATAATCCCCAAGAAAATAGCACCAAACACAACTGCTGTTCCAAGATCGGGTTGTAAAATTGTTAAAAAGAGCGGAATAAAAGTTAAAATGCCAGCAACTATTAATGTGATAGGGCTATCACTTCTGACATTTTTCCTCGACAAAAAATTAGCAAGTATTAAAATAGTTGCAAGTTTTGCAAATTCAGATGGTTGAAACTGAAACTTACCGATTTGAAGCCATGAAGCTGAGCCTGAAACTTTTTTACCCATAAAGATGACAAGCACAAGAAGTGAAAGCGAAAGAAAATAAAGGAAGGGGGATATCCTTAACAATTTTTGCACAGGCAAAAAATAGAAAAAAGCAAGTATTATAAAACCACTCAGAATCCAAAGAAGATGTTTTACAAAGATAAAAAATTGCCCTGGTAGTTTCGTTGCACTGTAAATTGATAATACGCTCATGATCAACAAGCCAACTAAAGGAATCACGATTTTAAAATCGATTTTGTCTCCAATTCCTCTAACTAACGCCATCTTACAAGCTTAAATTCTGTTCTTTGATTTTTTAATTCTAAATACTTCTTTACTATTTCCCTTGCGATCGGTGCAGCAACTGACCCACCTGTTCCAGCATTTTCAACTATGATTGCAAATGCAATTTCAGGGTTCTCATAAGGCGCAAATCCAATAAACCAAGCGTGATCCTTACCATGCGGATTTTGCGCAGTTCCAGTCTTACCAGCAACATTTACTCCCTCAACCCTTGCTGCTCTACCTGTTCCAACTGAACCATTTACAACCATATACATTGCCCTGCGAACTATATCGAATGTTTCCTGTGATACTGGAATTTCCCTGACACGATATGAAACTCTTTGCACCTTCCCCACTTTTTTATCCACAATCTCTTTAACAAGATGCGGTTGGTAATACTTACCCGAATTGGCAAGTGCCATCGCATATCCAGCCATTTGGAGCGGTGTTACACTTATTTCACCTTGCCCGATTGCTAAACTTATAAGATAACCTTTTGTCCACTTATTAACTCCATAAACCCTGTTGAAATACTCAGTTGATGGAAGAATCCCATCAAGTTCCTCTGGCAAATCAATCCCCGTCCTTTTCCCAAAGCCGAAAAGAGCTCCATATCTTGACCAATCGTCAAAATTAGTTCTTAACATCAGGTTGTAGAAATAAACATTACATGAAACTTCAATCGCCTTCGCTAAATTCACCCAACCATGCCCTTGGGATGTATGACATTTAAATACCTTGTTGCCATAGACAAAATAGCCAGGACAATAAACCTTCCAATTAGAGTCAACCGCACCTGTTTCAAGCGCGGTTATCGCAAGTATCATTTTAAAAGTTGAACCAGGCGAATAAAGCCCCGATATGGCTCTGTTCAATAAAGGCTTCTTTGGGTCAGAGTTAAGCGAATCCCATACTTGTTTAGAAGTATAACCACTTAACAAAGTAAGGTCGTAATTAGGTTTACTAACCATAGCTAAAATCTCCCCATTGCGCGGATCAATTACAACAGCTGAACCAGTTTTATCTTGGAACAATTGTTCCAAAAATGACTGCAATTCGATGTCAACCGTCAAGACTAAATCAGAACCTTCGGAAGGCGGTATATCATTTCGACCATCGTTATATCTACCCACAAACCTGCCAAGTGCATCGACCATTATAAAGCGATATCCTTTCCCACCTTTTATTATGGACTCGTAGCTTTTCTCAAGCCCAGACTGACCAATTTGATCCCCAGGCTTATATAAGCCTCGATAAATTGTAAGCTGCGATGATGTAATTTCCTTAACATACCCAAGCATATGGGAAGCAAGTCCAGAAGCTCGATAATTTCTTTTATGTTCGATCAAATAATCAATCCCTCTTAACTCATTTTTATGCTCTTCAATATATGCAATTGCCCTAAGTGGGGCGTCGCGCCTAATTTTAACTGGTGTAAATGGCGACGGCGCTGATGAAATTTTATCCATTATATACTGTGGTTCAACATTTAAGAGTTTTGCAACAACATCAAGGTTTTTCATCTCAAATTCATAAGGTACCAAAGTAACAGTATAAGATGGCACATTGTCAACAATAATCTTACCATTCCTATCAAAAATTAACCCCCTGATTGGATCATGCTGAATAGTTCTAATGCTGTTACTCTCAGCTTGCCTTTTATATTCAAGACTTCGATAAAGTTGTAGTTCAAAAAGTTTACCTAAAAAGAAAAGGAAAACAAGCGAAAGGAATATTTTTAAAAACTTTACCCGCGCTGCTTCATTCATAGCCAAATCCCTTCTTTCTTGAAAGTGTGAAGACAGGGATCAATGACATAATACCCGTATAAACTGAACGACCAACTATTAACCTTAAAACTTCCACACCGTCAAAATTACTTCCAAGGATATCTAATAAAAAATATACAAGGTTATCAACCGCCGAACATAAAATCACAATACCAAAGAAACGCAGTGTTCCTATATTTGCTTCAATTTTAGCTTCACTGTAAAAATATCCTGAAATGAAACCAAAGACAGTTTTTGAAAGAGCTGAAAGC